>JALWDQ010000071.1:0-1779 GCA_027039625.1 Calditrichia bacterium
CACCGGGAACAATGGCGCTCAGGAAATATTTGGTGCGAACCGCAACCCAGTCCACCCGTCCCTTGAAACTTTCTTCCCGATATTTATCGTTAGCATCGAATCCTTCCAGCTCCTCGGCCATGTACACAAAGGCCCGGCTGTAGCTCAGATCATCGTGGATATTCTCTTCGGTGGGAGGAAGGCCATTTTTCCAGAGAATCCCGTATTTCCGATTAATCACATAATTCTGCAAATTATCAAAAACAACCTCTACATCCACAGAATATTTGTCCGGATAAAACCGGATGGTTTTCACGATTTTCCCATCCTGCACCGGCAAGTAGAACTGGAAAACGTACACCGAATCTCCGCTTTCTTCCAGATTGATGGTCTGGCCATCAGCAAAATCGGCGAACATGTTAAACTGATTTAAATCTATTTCCTTCCCATCCTTGTTCATGAACGTGAGCGCCAGCCCGTTATGATCGATGAGATTGACATTTCCCCCTTTGTAATAGCCATAATGTTTAAGCTCCCAGTACACAGGATTGCCACCCTGCTCGGTGCTCCACTTGGCACGAATGTATTTGTTTTCGATGATAAGGTGTTTAACCTCGGGCGCGCTCTGGATGGGGACATTCACTGCCTGTGCGGCTTGTTTCTCTTCCGCCACCATGTGAGTATCCGCCTGAGCGGTTACGGGAGCCTGGGAAATCTGGGTGGTATCGCTCGCTGCCGGAAGTGAATCCTGAACCGCGACCGGTGATTTGCGAGGTTGCGGTGGCCGGTCTCCCATAATCCACCGCTGGTAAAAAGGCATCATCAGGGTGATGATGATGATGAGTACGATACCAATAAAAGTTCGTTTATCCATTCTCTTTCCTCTTCAATGACGTTGGAACCGGGTCGTACCCTCCCGGATGAAAGGGGTGACACTTGCTTACCCGCTTCACCGCCAGCCAACCTCCCTTAACCACCCCAAAACGCAAGATCGCTTCTTCGGAATATTCCGAACAGGTGGGATAGAAACGACAGGAGGGAGGAAATAGCGGCGAAATAAGTTTTCGGTACCATTTAATAATGAAAGCCAGAACGTACTTCATGAGTTAGTCAATCTTTTTTATGAAATCGATGATTTGATGGTAATCATCCTGAAAGCGCTTAATGTAAAAAACCACCTTTTTGCCGGAAAACCGATCTTTGTTGTGTCGATACGCTTCGCGCAGTAATCGCTTCATGCGGTTGCGGCGAACCGCATTTCCGATTCGCCGACTGACCAGAAAAGCAACACCCGTATCTTCATTTTCCAGAATAAACGTATTGAAAATATCCCCGACAATTTTACGACCGTTCTGAAGCACCCGGCTAATTTCTTTGCGGCGCTTCAGAATAATGCGGCGGGGTAAAGAATAGTCTTTTTTAGAATTCATCACTTACGGTTAAACGACGGCGGCCTTTTGCACGACGGCGTGCTAGCACTTTGCGCCCATTTTTGGTCTTCATGCGAGCACGGAAACCGTGTTTATTTTTCCGCTTCCGATTATGGGGTTGATATGTACGTTTCATAATATCCTCCGTTTTTTCAAAATTTTAAAGCCCGTAAATAAAGCAATTTTTCGCCCTCAAGTCAATAGGGTGAGAAAATTTGTTAAAAGGCAGGTTTTTACCCTTTCAAAGGGATCATCCCGCAAACCCTTTCCATTCCAGTAAGCGTAATTCTTCCCCATCATATTCCGCGTAGGTAAAGTGCTCGATCCAGTCGCCCAGGTTCACGTACACCTTTTGCCCAAAATACTCCAG
>JALWDQ010000072.1:0-5458 GCA_027039625.1 Calditrichia bacterium
AAACGAAGCAGACTGGCTGGAGCACCTGTGGGAATTGCGAGAGAGTCCGCTGGACATCAACCGTGCAAAAACCCTGGATTTAATGCGCATCCCCTTTGTTCCACCCAACGTTGCCAAGGAAATTGTTCGTTATCGGAGAAAACATGGAGCATTTCGGGAAGTTCGAGAACTGCTTCAGGTTCCGGGAGTGAGTGAAGAATTGCTTCAGGCACTGGAGCCTCTGATACAGGTTAAACCGAAAGAACGGCGAAAGGAATTTCTTCTCACCCGAACCAATATTTACTTTGGTTATCCCCTTAAAGAAGGATACCGAAAGGGAGTGTATCATTCCCCCGTGTATTTCCATCAGCGGGTTTTGCTGCGAGCCACTGATGAGATTTCAGTAAACGGAATTCTGGAAAAAGATGCCGGAGAGAAGAATTGGACAGATTTTACCAGCTTTTCCCTTTCCTTTTCCCCCAATTGGGCTAATACACGCATTTTAATCGGAGATTTTCAGATTCGGTTTGGAAGTGGTCTGGCGTTGTGGTCGCCCTACGGAATACCGTTAAATACTTCTGCATTTATCCCACTGCCAGGAACCCGTTCGCTATTTCAGGAAAATCGCAGTACTTCTGCCAACGGATTTTTACGAGGTCTTTTGGTTAGCACCCGGATTTTTTCCCGTCTTTCCCTTACCGCTTTTTACTCCAATCGGTATCTGGATGCCACGGTGGATAGTACCGGAGAATGGGTTTTAAATCTTCGCCAGAGTGAATTGCATCGCACAGAAACAGAAATTCGCTATCGTCATGTTTTGCATGAGGAACTGGCTGGAGCAGCATTGGGATTTACCCATGCAGGTACCATTAGTCATCTTTATTTCATAAAAAGCCAATACAATCCTGCATTTCAAAAGCATCCCCATTCTCCATCCTACCTGGGATTTTCTTTCCGGAAGGAATGGAAAACGGTACGCTTAGGAAATGAATTCTTGCTGGATGAGCGGCAACGGGTAAGCAATCAGACTTATTTTTCTTTCGTTCAGCAGCATTTTCGATATATGGCGACATTCTATTATTATCATCCCCAAATTTTTACTCCGCGAAGTCGGGCGATTGGCGCTTTCGGAACTCCCGCAATGAATCGCATTGGATTTGTCGCCCAGGCTCGTTACCGACCGGGAGCAGGAATTCACATCGCCGGATATACCCATTTTTACAGGAAAATTACGGGATTACCGGAAGATCTTTTTTTACGGCAGGATTACTGTGTGGAAGCGGGATTTAGAATTCAGCGCCATCTCTTCACCCTGCAATTGTGGCGAAAACAGCGTTTTAATAAAACGGGCATCGAATCCGAATCTGAGCAGAAAATTCATGTGGGCCGCCTGAATATGATGTTTCGTGTTACTCGGGAATTCAATTGGCAAACCCGGCTGGAGTTACGCTGGGCGCAGCCGCTGGAGAAGACCTACCGCTACTACGCCACAAATTTTTATGTGGAGGGAAATTACCACCAGGGAAATCGCTGGGGAATTAAAATACGCTGGTCAGCTTTCGATGTACCGGACTACGATGTTCGAATTTATGAAAACGAACCGGACATGCCGGGGAGTATCCGTTCGGTTGTTTTAAATGGTTACGGATACAAATGGTTTGTTCTCCTGCAGTTTCGTCTTTCGTCGGTTTTTCAGATATATTTAAAATATCACATGCGAAATTACCCCAACCGGAGTTCCCTGGGAAGCGGATGGGATGAAATTCCGGCGAACTATGCCCGGCAGTTTCGGATGGCAATTGTAATAAAAATGTAAAAGGGAAACAAAATTTCACCTTTCAGGAAGATAAAAAGGACTTTTGCTGTTGAGGAAAACTTATTAATTTTGGCACGCTCTGGAGGGTGTGGAAACAATTGGAAGAAAGAGATCTTTTGCATATTCGGAGAGGTGCCGGAGCGGTCGAACGGGGCGGTCTCGAAAACCGTTGTGGTCTTTGTGGCCACCGTGGGTTCGAATCCCACCCTCTCCGCTGAGAAAAAAACCGTTGACCCCTTTCTGGGGTCCGTGGGTTCTCCCGGAGGGACCCCTGTGGGAGAATCCCACCCTCTTTGCTTAAGAAAAAAAATGCTGTCCCGAATAACCGATTCGTTAATTTTCCTGAAGTTATCCTAGCGTGACTTTATTAAGCTATAAAATAAATACAATCATAAGCTTTTATAAATAATAAACTTATACATACAATTAAATGTATACACTGAATGGGATTTTGGATTTGCTTATTTTTTTATCCAGATTAAATGCTATAGCAAGTTTCTGGATATCTTCATCCATTTCTTCAAAGCGATAGATTGCTTTATATTTGCCTCTCGATTTTTTAGGGGGATTTTCAATAAACGTGGCCAATCTGATAGCAGAGAGTTTTTCGAGAAATGTTTGAGGCGAACCCTTAAAATTAGCTTTTTCTTTGGCCCGGTTATAAGCAATCATAGTTAAAAGAAAGCCAATGAGACAAATAAAGGCATGAACCTCTATTTTCTGGTCAGTCCAGTGATATTGGGGAATAAAGACTTAAGTGAAAAGGATTTTTAATCGTCTTAAAAGCCCATTCCACATGAGATTGTCCCCAATAGGCTTGAATGATCTGTTTTGTTGACCACTCGTGGCGACTGGTAATAATGATACGACGTCCGAACCACTGTTCTGTTAAGAAAAGGTATTCTTCTTCGTCGATCCAAACATCCAGATCGAAAGCGTCTTCGGTTAAGGGCGTAAGAGTGAACTTAATTAGATTTTTCGGCAGAAGGCTCTTTAACAGGATATTACTAATTCGTTTTTCAACCCGCTCACGGGGTTCTTTTCTTACCTCTTTTTATGGGAGAGATTGAATGCTTCTCCGCAAAAGGTTTAATTGCTCAAAGGCTTTACTTACTGCTTGCTCAAGTCCCCGTAGCTGCCCCTCACGTAGTTTTTCAGAAATATAAACAACCACTGTTAAATCCCGTTGCCAAATCGTGTGCCGAACACGGTAGTATGGTATCTCCTCTCCATTAATCTCTACAGCATGTAGCTTTTGATTTGCTTCACGAATCAACTTCTTATGTTGATAAGGGGATAAAGCTCCCACAAAATGGAGAGAACCATGCACCTGTTCCAACATCCTTTTTGAATTGTTACCCTGCCTAAAAATTAATGTGATCTGCTCCAGAGAGCCGGAAATGGCCTTAAATCGTAGTAAAATCTCTCTGAAATGTTCTTTGAAAACTCCATGATCAGACCGATTCCCCTGATAAACCTTATGAAAAATCGACAGTTGCTCCCGTCGTGAAAGTAATAACAGCAAACCCAATTGCCGTAAATCCATTCGTTTCTGTTTGTTTCGTCCCCTCTGTGCCAGAGTGTTTTTGGAATTGCTCGAATCAATATAGGTGAAAAAATTGGTCGTGTCATATAGTAGGCTCTCCAGGGTAATGTGTTGTTTCTCGATGAGCCGGGTAACAATTTCTTCTTCGATAGCCTCAATAGCTGCTGGGGTTACGGCACTCATCTGATCCCAGAAATGCTGACCGTCCAATTTTTTTAACGATTTACCCAAATAAATAAGACAGGCTGGTGGTTCGAGCCCATCCAGCATACCAATTCCTTTTGCTGGTAGGATGGGCTATTCGACCAATTGCTGCCAGCAGCAAAAAACCTCCAACCGTAAATCCATCCCGTTTCTGTTTAATAGGAATTTAGCGATTTATAGCCTCTACAATCTGAAGCTCCTCGGCAATGGCCAGCATAACAGCTACAATCCCGTGACTGTAGCTGCGTATCTTTTGCGGAATGCCTTCACTCAAGCGCTTAAGAAGTGTTTCCGCACTGCCCAGATACATTAAGACCACTGGTCTGGGTTTGCCGTTGACTCTGCGGGATTCTACAATACTCCAGTAGGTGTGCCCGCGTGATACTCTTTTTTGCAGTGTCGCCATAATCAGTATATACAATATATGCATTGATTGATTATTTGATAAGCTTATTTTTAAAATTATTATAACAAATATTCAGTAATATAAGGAATTACAAGCAATAGGTATTATTTGAATTGGGGTATTCTCATCTTAAAAAAGCATATTAAAAAGGAGTTTATATCATTGTATACACAAATTTTGCGATTTGATACGTTTTTATCCTGTTGTTATTATTAGCTTTATATAATCAATAAATCTATGGCTTTTGAAATTTTTAATAAAGTCACGGAATAATTTAATAAACTTACAGAAGCAATTTACCAATTTCCCACACGGCATTTTTGACTGCGGGAGTGCGGTAGGGCTGGAAGACGGGATCAATCTTCACAATGTAACCCCGGGGATGCGGAGAAACGAGGATGAAAAACGACTGGTGGTAATCCCCATCGCTGGCGACCGTACGTAATAGGTAAGTGCGATTTTCCGGATTGAAAAACACTTCTTTGATGGTAAAAAGCCAATCCGCTTCTTTGCGGAGGTAATCTTTCAAACCAAAAATTTTTTCTTCTTCAATGGCTTTTTCAACAATTACATGGGGCATTTCTGAATTCTCCAATAATCGTTTAATGGTGGCAGATTTTATTTTTACCGCCCGCAACTGGTAAACCGAACGTCCCTCTGCTCGCCATTTGCGCTCGTATTTGGTGCTTACCGGGCGGTGGGGATTGCGCACCAGCGGCTCTACCCGGAAACAGCCGTTTTCCCGAAACATCGTCGCAGCCTCTTCGGCGTACCATTGCTGATCGGTAACCAGTTCGTACACACCCTCGGGCACCAGCACCGCAGCCAGAGTTTGCACAAACGAAGGAATCACCACCCGCCGGTGCCGATGGCGCTCCTTAGGCCAGGGATCGGGAAAGTTCATTACCACCTGCTCTACGCTATTCTCCGGGAAAAACTCCCGCAGCACAAAGCGGGCGTCATCCCGGATTACCCGCACGTTGGGTAAATTCATCTGCAGCACCCGCTTCAGAATACGCTCGGTGGATTCCAGAGAGAGTTCTACTCCCACAAAATTCCATTGGGGATTGGCTTCTGCCCAGGCGCAGAGGAATTCTCCATTACCGCAACCAATCTCCACCGCCAGGGGCGCCTTACGACCAAAAATTTCTTCCCAGGGAAGCGGATAATGGGTAAACTCCCTTCCCCGCACTTCCTGTTTCAAAAATTGATAGCGCTTCATGGGGCAAAATTAAAACCAGACATCTGATTAAGTAAACCGGAAAAAACAATTCTTTCTGCCCGGAACTCCACCGGAAAATATGTTCTTAAAGAAAAAGCTCTTTTCAGCGGTATTCCCGGATGTTCCAGATGGAACAATCTCTTCTTTACATGCCAGCCGCTACTGCGTAAATTCTCTCCGGAAAAAATAGGAGCATATACAGCATAAAAATATTTCCGGGAAAAGACAAAAATCATTTTTTTCATAAGAAAATTAGGAGACCAACATGGCTGCCAATATCATTAC
>JALWDQ010000073.1:0-5458 GCA_027039625.1 Calditrichia bacterium
CCGGTGTAGGCTTCTTCGGGAACAATACCGTATTTTTTCCAGATGCGGGTGACTGCGTTTGCTTCCGAGCCCTGGCCGAATTCGGAATCCCCCCGCTCGCGCACATACCGCCGGGCTTTCTCCACATACTCCCAGTACACCGTGTAGAGTTCGGATAATTTGACTTTTTTCTTGTGAATGCGATAAATATCCGATTCCAGAAACGAAGTGGTGGAGAAGCACCAGCACATTCCCGATAACCCCTGGCTAATGGGCGGATTGTGCCAGTATTTTTTGAACTGATCCACGGAAGTGGGATGTTTAACCTGACTGAAGTCCATCTTCAGCACCTTGCGGGGCTCTTTGGGTTTTTGCTTTTCCAGGAAGCGGTTAGCTTCCGCTTTGATGCTATCTAAAAACTCGTTTTTATATTCCACAAACACGGCTTTATCTCGCCTTACCTGAGAGAAAGCGACCGATACACCCAGAAACATAACCAGCATAAAAATCCAGAATTTAAATGCTTTCATTATACGACCTCCTGAATCATTTATTTACCCATAAACGGTTTAAGTTACAACAATAAAAACAGTTAATTCAATAATTTATTTAGAAAAATGGGGAATTAAGTTGAAGAAGGTAAGATTTTGTCTGAACATATCTCCTGGAAATAAGTATTTCCGGGTTTTTGGCCCTATGCTAACTATCCGACAGGATACTGTCCGTAGTCCGGGAAAAAGGTCCGACAAAAAGAATTGGGATTTGCCTTCTGGGACTTGGGTTTTCTTTTTCACAGAATGCTTCGCTGCGTACTTCGCGTCATCTTTGCACACATTGCGGTTAATTCTTAAAACCGCAAAGAACGCAGCGAAGGCGCAAAGTACGCAAATGACTTCATTTTATGCCCTGCAGCCTTCCTGTGCATTCGCCAACCACTGCTCTGCGATGGGAGATTCTTCACCCTCGCCTGCGGCGAGGGTTCAGAATGACAGAAACAACATCCCTGTCATTCTGAGCGGAGCGCCAGGGGAGCAAAGAACCTCTTTCCGCTGCTTCTGAGATGCTTCGGCTCCCGCCAGAGGCGGAAGCCTCAGCATGACACCTGGCACATCCTCCCTGTCATTCTGAGCGGAGCGTTAGCGAAGCGAAGAATCTCAAATGCCATCCACGGGTTCATTAACGGACAGTCAAACACCCCGAGCGCAAAGCGCTCGCACGCAGGTAGCCCGGGGCGAAATCCCGACAAGCAGAATGGGAATTCTCTTTCTGAGATTTGGTTTTTTTTCATAAAATACATTGCTGCGTCCGTTGCGGTTAAATTTTAAAACCGCAAAGAACGCAGCGAAGGCGCAAAGTACGCAAAGGACTTCATTTTATGTCCGGCAGCCTTCCTGTGCATTCGCCAACCAACGCTCTGCGATAGGAGATTCTTCACCCTCGCCTGCGGCGAGGGTTCAGAATGACAGAAACAACATCCATGTCATTCTGAGCGGAGCGCCAGCGAAGTGAAGAATATCCTCTATTCACTATATTTACTACAAGAAGATTTTTCACTCACGCTTGGGGCAGGGGTCCAAAATGACAAAACCACCCTCCCTGTCATTCTGAGCGGAGCGTTAGCGAAGCGAAGAATCTCTAATACCACCCATGGGTTAATTAACTGACAGTTAGACACCCCGAGCGCAAAGCGCTCGCACACAGGTAGCCCGGGGCAAAACCCCGCAATCTTTTCCACCACAAGCCCTGTCCCTTCCCGAAAGTATCCTGCGGAAAGGTATCCCTGTGGGAAAGGGCGTCACAAAGCATTAAACCATCTTATCCACAATACCCAACGGATCAAATTCGCAAATGGACCACCCGCAATGGTGCGGGGCACACGACCGGCTTCAATTTGTTTTTTAAATATTTTGCTTTTCCCCCCAGCAGTTCCACCCGGTTTTACTCCCAAACTTCCCTGCCTCCCACGTTCGAAACGCATTATTCAGCCGAATCCACCACACTCTGGTGTTTGGCGGCAATGGTCTCGGCTAATTGGCGAATCTGCTCCCAGGTTTCTTCGCGGGGATAACCTTTCGTAAGCACCGGAGGCAACATTTCCGCCTTTACCGCACTCAAATTATTCTGGAGATGTTCCAGCAACTTATTGCCCCATCCAAAAGAACCCAGGACGCCCAGGAAGCGCGTTTTGGGTTTTAACTGATTCATAAGATAAGCCAGGTAAATGGCTCCGGGATGAGCGCCTCCCAGCACGGCGGGAGAAGCAATCACCACCGTGGCGGCATCCACCACTGCCGCAGCAATTTCCCCGATATCGGCAGTCAGCAGGTTAAACAGACGCACATCAACCCCTCGCATCAGCAACTCGTCGGTTAAACGGCGCGCCATTTTCTCGGTACTCCCGTGCATGGTCACAAACAGCACAATCGCCTCGTTTTTCACCCGATCACTCACCCACTCCCGATAAGCATCGATGATAAAGCGTGGATCATCGTACACCGGACCGTGGCTGGGAGCAATCATCTCCACTTCCAGCCCTTCCACCAGTTGCAAATGTTTGCGAATAGTGCGGGCAAAGGGCATCATGATTTCGGCGTAATATCGCTTCGCTTCCAGCGCCACCAGGTTGCGATCCTTCACAAACAGATCTCCACAAGCCACATGGGAACCAAAAAAATCGCAGCTAAACAAAACCCGATCTTCCAGAAGGTGGGTTACCATTGTTTCGGGCCAGTGTACCCAGGGAGTAAAATAAAATTGCAGAGTTTTGTCTCCCAGCGAAAGAGTCTCTTTATCCTGAATCACCAGAAATTTCTCATCGGGGATATCCATCAAATCCTGCAAAAAATTCTTACACTTGCTGTTGGTTACCACCTTTGCTTCCGGGTACCATTCCAGTACATCCGGAATTGCTCCGGAATGATCCTGTTCCGCATGATTGGCGATAATGTAATCCAGACGCTCAATTCCGCTTTGGTGCAGGTTTAATTGTAATTCTTCTTTTTTTGTCGGTTCCACCGTATCGATAAGAGCCGTTTTCTCGCTGCCTCGAATCAAAAAGGCATTGTAGCTGGTTCCGTGGGGAAGCGGTACCAGTGCATCAAACACCGTCCGGTCCCAATCAATCGCACCCACAGAAAAAATGTTCGGTTTAATCGCTCGTACAGCCATGAATATCTCCATCCGTGTTTTAATTTATTTCCAGTTTAACCTTTTGGACTCAAATTTTTCCTGTCACCCCGGAGAATGAATTTCCTCTCAAAATTCCACATCACACCACACCCCTTCAGTAACCTTCCCTCCCGAAAATTTCTTTTAAAACCGGGTGGTTTGTGTTGATGATTTATTCCGTATCAGCGGTATTCCTTTGCTTCTTCTTCGCCACGCAGCACCCGCAGGGCACCCAGCGCCAGCGCTTTCATTTCCTCCTCACCCGGGAAGAGCAGCACCGGGGCAATCCATTCCACGCGCTTGCGAATCCATTCCACCATCATCTCGGAGAAAGCCAGTCCGCCGGTTAAACAAATGGCATCTACCTGTCCTTCCAGTACCGTGGCGCAGGCACCGATCTCTTTGGCAACCTGATAGGCAATGCCTTCGAAAATAAGCCGGTGGGTTTCGTTCCCGGCTTTTACCTGCTCTTCAACGTACCGCATGTCGTTGGTGCCCAGATAAGCCACCACACCGCCATGGCCTTTAATCAACTTTTTCATATCGCTGTACGTATATTCGCCGGAATAGCAGGCTTTCACCAGATCGCCTACCGGCACACCGCCGGAGCGTTCGGGGGAATAAGGACCATCGCCATCCAGACCGTTGTTCACATCGATGACCCGCCCCTTTCGATGGGCGCCAACGGTAATACCGCCTCCAAGATGGGCAACAATGAGATTGGCCTCCCAGTAGGTCTTTCCCAGTTGCTTTGCTGCCTCGCGTGCTACGGCTTTCTGGTTCAAAGCATGAAAAATACTGCGCCGTTTAATAAGCGGCATGCCCGAGAGCCGGGCCAGATCCTGCATCTCGTCCACCACCACCGGATCGACGATAAACGCCTCGCAGCCTAAATTTTGTGCCATGGCATAGGCAATGAGTCCCCCGCAGTTGCTGGGATGGTCTCCCTGCACACCGCGGCGCAAATCTGCCACCATGAGCTGATTCACCCGATAGGTTCCACCTTCGATGGGTTTGAGCAATCCCCCCCGCCCCACAATGGCTTTGATTTTAGTGGCATCTACCTTGCGTTCCTGCAACATCCGGATGATAATCCCCATCCGGTACAGGTCCTGATCGGAGGCTTTATTGAAGCGGGAGAGTTCCTCTACCCGATGTTTAATGACTTCGGTAAAAACTTCCTTCTCTCCCTGGAACAGGGAGACTTTGGTAGAAGTGGAACCGGGATTTATGACCAGTATGTATGGTTCTTCCATCTCTCATTCTCCTGTTTCATCCGGCAACCCGGGCAGCGGTAGCAATAGAAAGGAATTTCGTCTCCTCCGAATCCGCCCGGGAGGTAAGAACAATGGGCACGCTGGCACCAATAATGATTCCCGCCGTTTTCGCACCGGCTAGATAACTCAGCAATTTGTAGAACACATTGCCCGTCTCAATTTCCGGGACGATGGCAATATCGGCATCACCGCCCACCTCGCTCTTAATTCCTTTTACCTCACAGGATTTCCGGGAAAAGGCATTATCGACCGCCAGTGGTCCATCGATAATGGCTCCTTTAATCTGACCGCGTTCATTCATTTTAGCAATGATTGCCGCATCGGTGGTGGCGGGCATTTTGCCGGGATTCACCTTCTCCACCGCAGCAATCATGGCAACTTTGGGCAGCTCAATTCCCAGACGGTGCGCAATGGCGATGGCGTTCCGGGTAATGCCAATCTTCTCTTCCAGGGTGGGAGCGATGTTTAACGCCGCATCGGACATAAGAATCAGTTTATGGTAAGTTCCAATTTGAAAAATGCCCAGATGCGAGAGCAACCCGCTTTTCCGCAACCCGGAATCTTTGTTCAGCACTGCCTTCATCAAAGTAGCGGTGGAACAGAGTCCCTTCATCAGCACCTCGGCTTTTCCCTCCCGGATGAGTTGAATGGCCGTCTGTACCGCTTCCTGTTCATCGGGGACGTTTACGATTTCGAACGGGGATAAATTCAGATTGTGCTCCCGCGCCAGCGCTTCCATGCGGGCCCGATCGCCCACCAGCACTGCCGAAGCCAGACCGGCTTCCTGAGCTTTGACCAGAGCTTCCAGAACATCCACATCCTGTGCCACTGCCACGGAAATCACCCGCCTGGGAACGGATTTAACTTCATCTACAAGTTGCTCAAAACTGGTAATCATATTCACATCTCCCGAAAAAAATTACAGTTTCTATGGAAATTTAGAAATTGGTGATAAAATTATCAAGCAATATTAAAATTGAAGATTGAGCCCCGCTGCGGAACAGGAAACCAATCAAACAACGAAACTACGAATG
>JALWDQ010000074.1:0-5450 GCA_027039625.1 Calditrichia bacterium
CATTTTGCTCGCCTTTTTATTTTTTATTTCATTTTTTGTGAATAAGCAACCGGTGCGGGCACAACCTTCCGTGGTACCTGTGCCCGGTACGGATTCCCTGCGCGTTCGTTTCGAGTTAAGATGGCCACATCCGGCGCAGAGCATTACCCTGGTAGGCAGCTTTAACCACTGGGATGCCGCTGCGGATTCCCTCCACTTTGCTGCACGGGACAGCCTCTGGTGGGTGGAGAAGGTGCTTCCTTACGGGGAATACCAGTACCGTTTTCTGGTGGATGGTAAACGGTACCTCCGCGATCCCGCCAATCCTTATTTTGGGGGCGAGAACAGCAATTCCCTGCTTTACCTGGATCCGCCGGAAAAGCCGCACCTGCAGTGGCTGGTTCCTCAACCGGGTGAGCGAATCACCCGATTTCCTTTTCGCTTGCAAATTCGCCTCTTACCCGGTAACCGGACGGATAAACTCGATACCCGGCGCAGCTCTTGCACCATCGATGGCGTTCCGGTAAAACTGAAATATTCCCGTAAGAAGAAAATTGCCTGGGCGGATGTGGGGCATTTAAACGAGGGGATTCATCTTTTATCCGTGCGCCTGCAGGATGTAAAGCGGCATTCCACCCGGGAGCAGAAACTAATTTTCTACGTGGATGTGAAAAACCTTCCACCCGTTGCCGAAGCAGGTTACGATGTATTCTGCCGTCCCGGGGAACCGGTGGCGCTCAACGGCGGGCGCAGTTACGACCCGGATCTGGATGAGATTCAGGAGATTCGCTGGGAACCGGTTACGCGCTCCGGGCAACTCCGTTTTGTAACCCGAGGAGATACCCTCTTCCCGAAAGTGGTCTGTTCCGCGGTGGGAGATTATTCCGTACGCTTACAGCTTTCCGATGGAAAACACCCGCCGGTTGCCGATACGGTGTGGGTGCACTGCCGGACGTTTCCCAGAACCGCCGCTCATTTTCGTCTAAATGTAAAATCGCTCTCGCTGCCGCAGCCAGTGCAGGAAGTAGCCGTTGCCGGTGAATTTAACCGCTGGCAGAGCCAGGTGGATTTGCTCACCGATGCCGATGGCGATGGCATCTGGGAACTGGAGAAGCCCTTATCCCCCGGACAGTACGAGTACAAATTTGTGATTAACCGCCAGCAATGGATTCCCGATCCCGCCAATCCCCTGCAGGTAGAGGATGGCTGGGAAGGGGTAAATTCCGTGCTCACCGTTCCGCCGTTTTTCCGCATACCGCTTCGCTGGGAGTTTCGGCTAACGCGAGAGGGCATTCTCACCCGGGTGTTGCCCCGGCGCCCATTCACCTGGGTGGCGGACGGGAACAACACCGTGGTGCACAAATTGGAGGTGGATCAGCCGTGGTGGCCATCCACCCGGGAAGGGAACGATTTTGTGTACGCCATCGCCGAAAGCGCAGCTGTCGCCTATCCTCCACAACCATTTTTATTGAAGAACGAGGGGCATGGTGCCCTGCACATCGTGGATTTTACCCAGGCACCGGGCTGGGCACGCCAGGCAATTACTTACCAGATTTACTTACGCCGTTTTGGGAAAGATTCCACCCGCACCGCCACCTTACGCCAGATTGCCGAGCAACTGGATTATTTCCAGGAGCTGGGGGTTACCGCCCTCTGGTTGATGCCCATCATGGAAAGCGTGACGCCCCACGGTTACACCCCGGTGAATTATTTTGCCGTGGAACCGGATTACGGTACGCTGGCGGATTTCGACACGCTGGTACAGCGGCTCCATCGCCGGGGAATGAAACTGATTTTCGATTTTGTGGCAAACCACAGTTCCGACCAGCATCCCTTTTTCCTTTCCGCCTGGTGGAATCCCCAATCGTTGTTTCGGAACTGGTATGTGTGGCTCGGCAATCATCGCTACGCTTACCATAACGACTGGGATCAATTGCCCAATCTGAATTACGGCAATCCCAATGTACGCCACTATATTTTGCAGGTGGCGAAATTCTGGGCCCAGCACGGGGTGGATGGCTTTCGCTGCGATGCCGCCTGGGGTGTTCCCCATGATTTCTGGAAGGATTTCCGGAGGCAGGTAAAAAGCTGGAATCCCCGGCTTCTGCTCATTGATGAAGTGCTTCCACGCGATCCTGCTTACCACAGCTGGGAATTCGACATGAGTTACGATACCGATTTTTACGGTAACGTGCTGGACGTGTTTCGCGGGAAAAAATCGGTAGTTGCCCTGCGCTTCGGTTTGCAGAAAACCCGCCTCAATTATCCGGCTTCCACGGTGGATTTGCGCTATCTGGAGAATCAGGACCTTCCGCGCTTTATTGCCGAATTTGGAGAACCGGCTACCCGCGCCGCCGCTACTCTGCTTTTAACTTTGCCTGGCATGCCGCTGATTTATTACGGGCAGGAGGTGGGAGCGAAACAGATGCGCGGGGCCATGCCCTGGGAGGAAGTGGGGAATTCCCTCTTTCGCTTTTACCGCCGCCTGATTCATTTACGCAGGAAATATCGTGCTTTTACCACCGGGGAGCTTCATTTTCTGTCCGTAACCGGTAGCAATCAGGTGCTGGCTTACCTCCGTCAGGCGGGGGGATATCGGTTTCTGGTGCTGATTAATTTCTCCTCCCAATCCCAGGATTTTTCCCTTTCCCGGGCAGATTTCCGGGAATTAAACTACGTGTTTGGCGATGTGGAACTGGGTCCGGGAATTCACCGTTTTCGGGCGGAGCAGCTTCACCTTAATCCCTATGGATTTCTAATCCTGCGAGTGTTTTAGAACCGCAGAAGATGCAGAGAAAAGAGTTTTGTAAGGCATAGGGGCATAGGGCATAGAGCATAGAGCATAGAGCATAGAGCATAGGGCATAGAGCATAGAGCATAGAGCATAGGGCATAGAGGATAGAGGATAGAGGATAGAGGATAGAGAATAGAGAATAGAGAATAGGGCATATCCTGACTAAAGCAAGAATATTCCCGTTTGTTTTTGGGGATTATCCCGACGAAATACACAAACCTATTTATTTGCACTCGGGATTATCTCGCCTAATTCACTAACATCCCTGGTAGTTTGCGGGATTTAATCATCCCTGATTAAAAATCGTCAGGATTTTCAAATTGTTTTGTGAAGCCATCCCTCAGGGACATGATTTCAGGTATAGCGTAAGTATGGTGAATAGATTTTGTAGAGGCTATTGGCATAAGAAAAGAGTATGGGAAAATAGAATTATGAGTAATGGTGTGGTATTTTAAGTTTTTAGGGAGATTTTAGGGTGAAAATTGACCATTTAGGTATTTTTATATTTCATTGGTGATTAATGCCAGGAAATATTATTTTAATATAACTTTTTGAAAAAAGCCACGTAAGCATATAAGAATAAGCAGGAGGTCGAATGGAAAATTTTGAAATTTCGCGGCGGGATATAGATGAAGTCAGTTCCCTGAATTTACAGGGATTTTTAGATGCCCATACCGCACCCGAGTTCGAGAATGCATTACAAAAACTGCTTTCGGAAAAGCGCTACAAAATTATTGTTAATCTGGATGGGTTACAGTACATCAGTTCTGCAGGTTTAGGCGTGTTTATGGGTGTCATCGAAGAAATTCGAGAAAATGGAGGCGATTTGAAAATTTGCTGTGCTTCCCCAAAAGTATTTAAGGTGTTTGATTTATTAGGCTTTCCCAGTCTTTACGAATTCTATTCCACCGAAGAGGAAGCCGTGAAAAAATTTAACCAATCGTAATCTATTTTGAATACCACAGGGAAAATCATGACCATTAGAAGCAAAAAGCGCAGTCATAAATACCGGCTTAAACTACCACTGGAAAGTGCGAATTTGGGGATCATCCGGGATTTTGTGGGGAAAATTGCCGCGAATATCGGTTTCGATGAAGAAGAAATCGGGAATATTGAACTGGCTGTGGACGAAGCCGCCACCAACGTGCTCCGCCACGCTTATGGGGAGAAAGAACGCGATAAGGAATTCATTCTCATCGAAGCCACTGCTTACCCGGATCGCATTCAGATTAGCGTCATTGATCGGGGCAAGGGATTTAATCCCCAGGAGATTAAACCACCCCGGATGGAACAGTATTTTAAACAGATGCGCCGGGGTGGGCTGGGGCTTTATCTGATTCGTACCCTGATGGATAAAGTGGATTTTTCCATCAACCCCGGCAAACGAAATGAAGTTATTATGACGAAATATCTCCGCAAAGCACAGGAAAAGGTGGTTTAACTCCACTTTTCATTTCACCAATATTTATTGTAACCCGTTTTTTAGTCACCTCTTAAAAACAGGCGTAACCATGACCGAACTACTGAATTATCTTTCCAACAAATATGGTACCAGGGATGTACAGCAGATTAACGAACGGATGCTGGAACTGGCTTCTATTTTTGAAATTAGCCAAATTCTAAACGCCAGTCTGGAACTAGAGAATATTTTAAACCAGCTTCTGCTTATTCCCATGGGACGGCTCATGATTGGGCGGGGTGTAATCTTCCTGAAACAGGGGGAACAATTCATCGCCAAACACAGCAAAGGGATTTCCCTGCAAAAAGAGTCCCTCTCATTTCCGGCGGAAGAGCTTCCCTCAGCCCCGCATTTTGAAATTGAAAATGCAGATGAGCAGGGTACTTTTCATTCTTTTCATCAGTTTCGTAAAGCCTACAAACTTCCCATTTACGTTCCGCTAAAATCCCAGAACCAGCTACTGGGGGCATTGTTCTTTGGCAATAAATTGAATCGCAAGCCATTCAGTCCGGAAGAACACAAATTCCTGACCTCGCTGGCGAATATTGCCTCCACGGCCATTTCTAACGCGCTGAAGGTGGAAGAAATTCGCAGCATCAACCGCGAGCTGGATCAGCGCATTCAGCAGTTGAAAACGTTATTTGATATTAACCAGGGATTTACCGCCACCTTTGAGATTGATAAAATCAAGAAGCTGCTTACCTACACTTTGATGGGACAGATGGTGGTGAATCATGTTGCCATGGTTTTTTTTCAGGATCACTACTTCAGCGGCATTGATACGCTCGGTTTCAATCGAGATGCCATCGAGTCCCTTCTCCCCCTGCTGGAAAATTTAAAGGAAGAGATGACCGCGCTCCCTACGGAGCAAATCACCCATTCCACGCTGCGAAGCAAACTGAAGAAGCTCGATGTTCAGGTGATTATTCCTTTGCGCTCTCAAAACAAAATGATTGGTGTGATTCTACTGGGAAAAAAAATCAATGGGCAGGATTACACTTCGGCAGATCTGGAATTTTTGTCCACCCTGGTGAACCAGGCCATTGTGGCGCTGGAAAATGCCCGTTTGTTTCAGGAGACGCTGGAAAAGCAGCGCATCGAGCAGGAACTGCAGGTAGCGCGAAAGATTCAAACAATGCTCCTTCCCCGTTCTCTTCCGGAAATCCCCGGTTACGAGGTGTGGGGCACCAATCTTTCTTCCCGTGAGGTGGGTGGGGA
>JALWDQ010000075.1:0-1772 GCA_027039625.1 Calditrichia bacterium
AAATATTCTTGTGTTGTTGACTTAATGATGGAGTCATAGAGTCCGTAGAAAAACACTAAATTCAGTAAGAAATAATAATAATTCTGTGTCCTTTACTGCCACAGTTTTACATAAATATGGTAAATTGCAATATGCATGTTATTGATTAAATATTCTGCTGAGTTTCATTTTTACACAGCCTCTTCAGCCATGGGAAAGAAAGCCCCCCACCCATCTCGAGTCCCGTAGGGACGAGAGAGGGAATTTTGAATGATGAATTAAGAATTTTGAATTAATTGGTTCGGGCGTATTTGCGCTGTTCTATGCTGCTGAAAGCTGTTTTTCTTGAAGGATTGACAGAATCGGTATCGGATAGGATTCTTCTAAAAAGAATGCGAGAAGAATGCTTTTCTAATCTGGCGCCTTTTTCGTCCTTTTGGCTGTTACAAAAAAAGAAATGGAGACGTCCCTTTTTCCATAGCGAAAGTAAATGTTTTGATGAAACGTAAAATGCGAATAAATTTTTAGGAAGCAGGCGTTAAACACAAAGAGCGTCCCGCTAGCACAGCAAGAAGCCACGAAGTGGCTGAAAGATATTAGCCCATGGCTTCAGCCATGGGAAAGAAAGCCCCTCCACTCATCTCGAGTCCCGTAGGGACGATGGAAGGAATTTTGAATTTTGAATTAAGAATTTTGAATTAATTGGTTTGTGCATATTTGTCTAATTCTGTTCTATTGGAAATAGTTTTTCTGGCAGTAGGGGCAGAGACCGTTCACTCGTCCACACGATCCTTCGGATATTCCATGGGATGCTGCACACGGGCAGGATTCTGCGTAAGAAGACGCACAAAGGCGCGAAGAAAATGCCGGTTCAATTTAAAATTGGTAAACCAATGAGAATTGATTTGACCAAAACTTTCCGGGAAAAACAGGCAGGAAAATGGACTTACAGAACAAAGGAAGGATGAAATTTCGTTTGCGAGAGATTCCCGTATCTAATCTGGTGAACCTGAACCGTTTTTGTTACCACCGGGAGCTGGAACCGGCGGCGTTGCAGCGTTCGGTGCGGGAACTGGGCATTCTCCAGCCCATCTGGCTGGTGCGTCGTTCCGATGAGGTGCAGGTTATCGACGGTTACCGCCGGATTCGCATTGCGCAGCAGCTGGGTATCCGGGAAATTCCGGCGCGGGAATATTCCCGGGAGGAAGCGCCGCAGCTTTTTCTTCAGGCACTCCACCTGAATGTGCTGAGCGGCGGATTGAGCCTCCCGGAGAAACTGCGAGCCTACCAGATTGGCGTGCACCATTGGCCGCAGGATACCCCCCTGCACCAGCAAATTCGGAGAATTCTGGAGCTGGATTTCCTGCCCAATCTGGAAGACCTGGCCCGGCAGGTGGAGCAGCTTCCGGACTGGCTGGTAGCCTATTTCCATTCCAGTGGCATCCGGTTGAAGATGATGCGCAAAGTGTTGCAATTCCCTCCCGCTGAATACGAAGACTGGCTCCGGGCGGCGCTTCGGGTGCGCTTAAAACCTGCCGAGCTGGTGACTCTGCTGGAGCAGGTTCGGGATGTGTGCTCTCGCCAGGAAGTGTCACCCCGGGAGTTATGGCATTCCTTAAAAGGATCAGAATTGCTGCAGGGCGAGAGCACGGTTCAGCAAAAGGCACGGCAGTTAAAACAGCGGGTGGAAGAGGCGCGCTATCCCATCCTGCACCATATCCGCGCCCGGCTGGAACAGGAAACCCGTCAGCTCACCCGAACTTTTTCCGGCAGGTTGAACATCAACTGGGATC
>JALWDQ010000076.1:0-1771 GCA_027039625.1 Calditrichia bacterium
TTTCATGACGAATCCTTTTTTTTGAAACGTACGCAATCCAGTACGTATATTCAAGAAAAAAGTTCCTGAAATTGCTTACCCTTTCAGGAAAATTTTAAAAAACTCGCTGTGTTAGAAATAAAATATGAACCACAGAATACACAGAATACATTGAACTTGCAGTCGGGTACTGCTTCATTCCGTTCGCAGTCACTGAAGTTACTTGCAGTCATACGCAGTCACTCACAGAGCCCATCCACTCCTCCGAAGGATCCTTTGGACAGGATGCAGTGCACAGGCAGACTCGTTCCGGGATCCCTGGCCATAGGATGCTACCCGGAAACTTGTGGCTATGTTAATGAAATATCCATTACTCTTTCCTGCTTTCCGGCGCCTGCCAATGGACTGATTGCCAGACCGGGAAAAAATTACATAATCAGCGACAGCAACGCTTTTTGTACATGCAACCGATTTTCTGCTTCCTGGTAAACCACCGAATGAGGTCCGTCAATCACACCGGGAGTAACTTCCTTACCACGGTCTGCTGGTAGAGGATGCATGTACAAAGAGTGCGGTTTGGTGAGCGCCATCCGTTTCTCATCGGCAATCCATCCGGGATATTTCTCGATTAATTTCAACCCCTCCTGTTCGTCCTGGGTGTACACCAGCGGTCCCCAGGATTTAGGTACCACCACATCAGCATCTTTAAACGCATCCTCCATCTCGTGGCTGATTTCAAATTTGACTCCGGCAGCTTCGGCGTTTTTCCGCGCCTGCTCCACAATTTCGGGCATCAATTCAAATTCGGGAGGGTGCGCCAGAGTGACGTCAATTCCGAAGCGGGGCATCAGTAAAATCAGGCTCTGGGGAACCGAAAGAGGACGCACATAATTAGGAGCAGAGGTCCAGCTGACACCCAACTTCAGGCCGCGAGTGTTTTCCCCGAAATGTTCCATGATGGTGAAATAGTCCGCCAGAATCTGGGCGGGATGGTAAATGTCGCACTGCATATTAATAATGGGAACAGAGCTGCCCTCTTTTAGTGCCTGTAAATAGCGGTTTCCTTCTCCATATTTACAAAAGCGAACGGCGATTCCCTGCAGGTATCCGGAAAGTACCCGGGCGGTGTCGATGGCCGCTTCACCATGGGAAATTTGCATGGTCTCCGGTGCAAAATAGATGCTGTGCCCACCCAATTGGGTCATAGCAGCTTCGAAAGAGGTGCGGGTGCGGGTGGAAGGATCAAAAAAAATCATGCCCAGGGACTTTCCCTCCAGCCAGCGATTAAAACGCCCCGTGGCGTACTCTAATTTCAACTGTTTGGCCAGTTCAAACACTGTTCGCAATTCCTGTACCGTCCAATCCTGTGTGGTAATAAAATGCTTACCTTTTAATTTACTCTGCATTCCCACGGTCTCCTCTCGTTTAGTTTCCGGTCCTTTTTCCGGAAATATAGGGCAATTTTGGTTTTAAAGGAAAGGAAGAATGTAAAAGGGAGAGGGGGAGGGGTTATAGGGTTTATAGGGTATGTAAGGGAAATAGGGGAAATAGGGGAAATAGGGGAAATAAGGGAAATAGGGGGTATAGGGTGGTTATTTATGGCAATATTAAATTAAAAATGAAAAATGATAAATGAAAAATGTCTGAAGGATGCTGTGCATAAAATGAGTGAAAGATTAACTTCATGACAAGGCAGGTAGATTGTTTTATAAATTTTGTATATTTAAACTTGTTTTAATTTAATTCGTGCGTATTCGTGAAATTCGTGGTTAATGTTCAAAATTTGTATTTT
>JALWDQ010000077.1:0-1766 GCA_027039625.1 Calditrichia bacterium
GCGCTGGACCATTTTCGGCAGGCACTGCAAAAACAACCCGCGTTACTTCACCGCGATCCTTTGTTGAAGTTCAAATTAGGGGTAGCCCTTCTGAAAACGCAGCATCTGGATTCGGCCATTGCCACGCTGCGCCAGGCAGAACGGGCACTTCCGGTAATGGGCGATTATGCGGCCTATTTCCGTACCCTGGCTTGCTGGCAAAAAGGGGATACTTCGGCAGCGATGGATCTTGCGGAACATATTCGCGAGAAGTACCCCAATTCTCCCCTGTTGCCGCAGCTGGATTCTCTGTATGCCCGCATCTTTCTTGCCCGGCAAAACCCCGACAGCGCCCGAAAATATTTGCTTCGCATGGCAAAGCAACGTCGATTCGACCGCAGTTTGATTTATCTCCATCTGATGCAAACCGCGCGTTTGCCCGATGATAGTAGCTTTTTCCGGAAATATGCTTACCTGTTCCTGAAACGGTATCCGTTGCACCACGATGCCGATGCGGTTTACCGGAAGCTGCGAAAAACGTATTCGGGCAAAATTCCTTTTCAGGAATTTAAAACGCTGGTGCGCTACTTATTTACCAGTAAACAATTCCTCACTGCCAGAAAATTAATTCGTGAACAACAGGCTTTTGCCCGGACAAAGGAAGAAAAAGATTACCTCACCTGGCTTCCCATCGAAGCGGCCTATCGCCAGGGGGAATATCGGCGGGTGCTGAAATGGTGCCAGAAGAATCGCACGCAGTATCCGGGAGGACGAATCCGGCGGAACATTGAATTGCATATCGCCCGTTGCTATTCTCGATTAGGCCGTACCCGGTCAGCCATTACCAAATATCTGGAATTTCGCAAACAATATCCCGGAGATCCGCTGGCGGACGAAATTCTCTGGAAAGTTGCCTGGCTGTACGAAGGGTTGGGGAAGCTGGATAAGGCGATTGAGATGTACCGATTGCTCATTTCGCTTTATCCCCGGAGTGAATTCAGGCGAGAGGCGGATTTTCGTATTGGACTGGATTACTATCGGCAGGGGGCATTTAAACAGGCGTTATCGGCCTGGGAAGAGGCGCGTAAACGCAGTACCTCTCCTGCTGCCCGGGCGCGATTGAATTTCTGGATTGGTAAATGTTACGCCCAGCAGGGGGATTCCGCCCGGCAGTGGAAAATCTACTTGCAATTGGCGCAACGACCGGTGGACTCCTATTATAATTTGAAAGCATTCTTCCTTACTTCCCGGGAAGAGGATTTACATCGCGAAATTCGAAAAATCTTCTGGGAACTCCATCACCAGGCTTACAGCTATTTACCGGTGTACCTGAATTATTTCAATCGCCCGATGCTGGTAAAAGAGTTGCTGGGAAACCGCTGGGGTAGCCTGGAGCTCCAGAGCATCTCCGATGCGCCCTCTGAGTGGAGATTTATTTATGCAGTGGGAGAACTGCATGAACGCTGGCGAAATTACGGGGAAGCCTATCGGAAGTTTCGGGCGGTGTACAACTCGTACTTTGCCGGTTCTCAATTACCGGATATGCTTCCGGTGTTTAAACGCCTTTACCCGTTTTACTACCAGGAATGGGTGGAGAAGTATGCCGATAGTTTGAATGTACCAACCATGCTCATCTACGCCGTATTAAAGAAAGAGAGCAATTTCGATCCCCGTGCACTTTCCTATGCTAATGCCTACGGACTGATGCAGTTGATTCCCGGAACAGCCTCACAGGTAGCGGCTCAACTGAAAATTCGTTTCAGCGATCCCGCCCAGCTTTTTCAGCC
>JALWDQ010000078.1:0-5427 GCA_027039625.1 Calditrichia bacterium
GAGTAAATTCTCCCAGATTCTCCAGAATCCATTCGCTCATTTGTTTTACTTCCTGAGGATCATCGTTGTAGGTGGGTATCATCAAATTGGTGACTTCCACCCACACTCCTAATTTCTTCAGAATTTTCAAGGTTTCCAGTACCGGCTCCAGCCGGGAGAGGGTGAGTTTCTGATAAAATTTGTCAGTAAATGCTTTTAAATCCACATTGGCACCATCGATATGACGATACACTTCGGGAATTGTTTCGGGAGTGATGTAACCGTTGGTTACCATGACATTGCGGATGTTGTGGCGCTGTGCCAGTTCTGCAGTATCCATGGCATATTCGGCAAAGATTGTGGGTTCGTTGTAGGTATAAGCGATGCTCTCGGTGTGGTAGTGCAGAGCAAGCTGCACCAGCCGCTCGGGGAGTAAATCAACGGCTCGTTCCTGATCCAGTTTCGCTTTGGATAAATCCCAATTCTGGCAAAATTTGCAGGCCATATTACAGCCTGCAGTGCCAATGGACAGGATGCGACTGCCAGGAAGAAAGTGGAACAGCGGTTTCTTCTCGATGGGATCGACATTTACAGCATAGGGTTTCCCGTAAGCCAATAAATAGAGTTTTCCATCAATGTTTTTGCGGACGTAACAAAATCCGTTTTGTCCGGGACGTAACAGGCAGTAGCGTGGGCAGAGGGTACAACGTACTATCTTGTATTTCTCGACCGTATAGAATCGTGCTTCCTTCATGGCAGTTCTCCTCCCTGTTTGCTAATACAAATTAGAAAAACCGGAGGAAATTTTCAATCCTGAAATTGGAAGTTCTGTGAGGGAGGGATTGACGGGATTTTTTTACCACCGCAGATTTCCTGCACCGGAAGGGACAGGGTGAATGGAGAATATACTTGCCTTTAGCGAAGGTTCGGAATGACAGCGCCACCATCCCTCCGGCCTGTTATTTTTAAACGAAGCGAGGGATCTCATAGCAGAGTGTTAGCGCAACTAATATTTACAGAAGTTGCGGATAATCTTTTACAAACCGTAGCGGTTGCAACGATATTTCAAATCATAAAAACAAATCTCAAATAACAAATTATAAAAATAAAAAGTGAAAACAGGAAAGAGAAAAGGGGAAAGAGGAAAAGAGAAAAAAACTCCGAAGCAAACGAATATCTCCATTACCCTAATTCTCCCTTATTTCCCTGATGTACTTTATTTACCCTATACCCCCTATATACTCTATATACCCCGCTCCCTATGCCCATATTACCTTCTATTTATTCATCCAAAAAAAATCCCGGGTGGAATTTTGGAATTTGAAACGTATCTTTAAACTTCGGGGACAGTTGGGAGAAAAGCAGGAATGGAAGTCTGAGAAGCTCAAATACAACAGAGCTGATTTTAAAAGGAGGTATTTGTAAAAACGCGTGTATATTCCTAATTCAACCAAATATGAAGAGGTATTTTATGAAAAAGGGATTTGGTGCATTTTTCTTTATCGTGGTTTTTTTATTTCAAATGGCAGAAGCCAGTTGGCGTCCCCAGGAAAAACTGGTGGAAGTGGAACTGCAGTCCCCCCAACAGTTTCAGATGCTTCTCCAGAAAAAATTCGAAATTGACCGGATACAGGGAACAGCGGTACGCATTTACGTCATCCCGGAAGAACTGGAGACATTACGTGAACTGGGATTTAAACCCCGGATTCTGATTGATGATCTGGAAGCCTATTCCAACACTTTGTTGAGCAAAGGTACCCTTGCCAATTATCATGATTACTATTCCACCCTGGCGCTGGTGGATAGTTTACTGGGGCAATTCCCGAACTTGATTCAGAAGGTGATTTATGGGCAAAGTCTGCAAGGAAGGGAGTTGTACGCGGTGAAAATAAGTGACAATGTTCAGGTAGATGAACCGGAACCGGAAATTAGTTTCGATGGCTGCCACCATGGTGATGAGGTTATGAGTTCGGAAGTTATTATTTTGCTGATGCGGGAATTGTGTACTCAATATGGAACGAATTCCCAGATTACCCAATTGGTAAACACCCGGGAAATCTGGATTTACCCCTTTATCAATCCCGATGGGCGGCAAGCGTTAACCCGGTACAATGCTGCGGGAGTGGATGTCAATCGCGATTGGGGGTACATGTGGGATGGATGGGGAGGAAGCACGGCACCGTTCTCCCAGCCCGAAAGTCAGGCCGGGCGAGCGTGGATAAACGCCCATCAGTTTGTTATTAGCCAGAGCAACCATGGGGGAACCGAAGCCATCTCCTATCCCTGGAGTTACCGTCCCGATCAGGCACCAGACCATGATCCCATCGATTTTCTGGCGGCAAATTATGCCAGCCATTCTGGTTATCCTAATTTACCGTACTATCAGGGATATAGTGGAATGTATGCTATTAACGGTAGCGCCAAAGATGCTTTTTATGGCCTGATGGGAGCGGTGGGCTGGACAATGGAAGTCTCCAACCTTAAACATCCCATACCTTCTTATATTTCACAATATTACTCCTGGAACAAACCCGCCATGCTCTATTTAATTGACATGGCGGGAAAAGGAATCAAAGGAATGGTCACCGATGCCAGCACCGGTTTACCGGTTGCCAACGCCATTGTCTGGGTGCAGGATGCTACCCGACACTATTGGCCGGTGTATGCCGATCCCCAGGTGGGCGATTTCCATAAATTTCTGATTCCCGGAACTTACACCGTCAAAATAACGGCCAACGGATATCAACCGGCGACAATCACCAATGTGGTAGTGTCCGATACCGGAGCAACTCCGGTGAATGTTCAGCTGCAATCCCAGCTCGGCACTTATGCCTATCGGGTGGTTTACAGCCGCATTCCCAACAACAATTTTAATGATGAAGGGGCAACCTGGGCGGCACTTGGGGAACCGGATGGAGTGAATTATTCCCTGGGAGTGGATGGTTACATTGTGCTGGATATGGGCGAAACCATTCAGGATTATTCCGGAAATGACTTCCGGGTGATTGAAGGCGACAATAGTGCCGAAGGGTACACAGTGAAAGTGAGTACCGGCTGGAACGGTCCCTGGACAACCATCGGGAATGGGAATGGCACCCAGGATTTCGATTTGAGCGTGAGTGGGGTGAACGAATTCCGATATATTCGCATCGAAGACGATGGTGATGGATTTGCCAATGCTTCCGACGCCGGTTTTGATCTGGATGCAGTGGAAGGCCGTCTCATTCCTCCCACGGGACCCTTTGTTACCATTAATGGGTACACCATCAACGATAGCACCGGAAATCATAACGGCATTCTGGAAGCGGGTGAAACGGTGCTGTTAAGCATTGCCCTGGAAAATCTGGGTGTGGATGTTGCTCAGAATTGCGCTGTTACCATCACCTCTAACAATGCTTATCTCACCGTGCTAAGCGATAGCGCCTTTGTGGGGAATATTGCCAGCGGAGGCAGCGCCCATGCAGGACCGTTTGTAATTTCGGTGGATTCCAGCACCGCCCATGGCAGCTATCTGAACTTGCAGGTGCAGGTCTCTGCCGCAGGTGGCTACCTCTGGAATCAGGTGCTGAAGCTATATGTACGCCAGGGAGCACGCATTCTTACCGATTACCAGCACATCGATTTCCCGGTGACGTTTGTGAACTTTACCACCGAAATTCCCCTTCAAATTAGCAACGTGGGAACAGACACCCTCCACGTGTGGCAACTGGCCACGATGCTTGCTCAGTTCGGCACGGATACGGCCCATCTCAATGTGGCACCCGGAGAATATGCTACCGTGCAGGTTCAGTTTACACCGGACGATACGCTTTTTTACCAGGATACCCTGCAACTGCTTACCAGCGATCCCGTGCATCCCGTGGTGAGTATTCCCCTTACCGGACGAGGTGCGCTGGCGCCCGACATAGCTTTTTCGCCCGATAGTTTTGCTGTTCAGCTTCTTCCCACAGATTCCCTCGTCGTGCCCCTCTCCATCATGAATCAGGGAGCGGGGGAGCTCACGTTTACTGCACAGATAGGAAGTTATCCCGGACGAAAGGAGCATAAAGGAGGCGGCGGTAACGATAGCTTTGGGCATGTGTGGATCGATAGCGATGAGCCCGGAGGTCCCCAATTCGATTGGGTGGAGCTAAGTACCGGTACTGGTACACAGATTCCCCTTAGCGGATTGAACAGCATCAGCAATTCCCTGCTACTGGGATTTTCCATGCCTTTTTATGCCGATACTTTCTCTACCGTGCGGGTGTGCAATAACGGATGGATTAGTTTTACTGCCTTTACGGTAAGCTACAACAATACTCCGCTGCCCAATATTCTGGCACCGCGCGCCATGATTGCTCCTTTGTGGGATAACCTGTACCTGCAAAGCGACAGTCGGGTTTTTTACTGGCAGGATGGAAATCGTTTTATTGTGGAGTGGGAAAATGTGTACACCGCCACCGGGCATGGCCCTTACACGTTTGAAGTGATTTTGTATGACAATGGCAATATTCTGATGCAATATCTTCAGTTAAACAACCTGGAAGATGCCTACACTGTGGGAATGCAAAACAGTACAGCGGATGACGGATTTTATATCGCTTACAACGAGCCGTATTTGCACGATAACCTGGCCATTTTGATTCAACGGCGAAGCTGGATAAGCGTGTTTCCCATGGGAGGAGTGCTGCAACCGGGAGAACAGATGAATTTGAATGTGACGTTTAAAACCGAAAATTTCCCTCTGGGAAACTTCTGGGCCAGTGTGGAAATTCACAGTAACGATCCCGATGAGTCTTTGTTGAAAATACCGGTGCACATGGTGGTGGATTCCGTCTCAGCAATTGCGGATGGCGGGGAAGTGCCGCATCGTTTTGTGCTGGAGCAAAATTACCCCAATCCTTTTAATCCCACCACCCTCATTCGCTTTCAACTGCCCGAAGCCAGCGAGGTCAGCCTGGTGATTTACAACATCCGGGGGCAGGCAGTGCGACATTTAGTTTCTGGAAGGAAACCCGCAGGATTCCACCAGGTGGTGTGGGATGGAACCAACGACCGGGGTATTCCGGTGGCCAGCGGCGTGTACCTCTACCGCCTGAAAGCAGGGGAACACCGGCTCTCGCGCAAAATGATGATGCTGAGATAGTCAGGAATTTTGCAACCACAGAGATGCTGAAGATATAAAAACCACAGAAGACACTGAAGACACTGAAAAGTGTTAAAGTATTGATTAAAATGGGGCATAAAGCATAGGGGCATAGGGCATAAAGATATAGGGACATAGGGACATAGGGACATAAGGACATAAAAGTTGGGGGTATATAGGGTGTATAAGGGGAATAGGGTAGGGGGCAAAGGGCTTTTGTTTTTAGTGAAAAATAAAAGATGTATTTGATTCGTGCCTATTCGTGAAATTCGTGGTTAGTATTCAAAATTTGTATTTGGAGATATGTTTTTCGGGATTTGATG
>JALWDQ010000079.1:0-5426 GCA_027039625.1 Calditrichia bacterium
CGGCGTGATTGACGGACCTCATTCAGTGGTTTACCAGGTAGCAGAAAATCGGTTGCATGTACAAAAAGCGTTGCTATCGCTGATTATGTAATTTTTTCCCGGATTGGCAATCAGTCCATTGGCAGGCGCTGGAAAGCAGGAAAGAGTAATGGATATTTCATTAATATAGCCATAAGTTTCTGGGTAGCATCCTATGGCCAGGGATCCCGGAACGAGTCTACACGTGCACTCATCCGCAGGATTCTTTGGACAGAGCCCTACGGGTAGCATCCTGCCCGTGCACAGCATTCTGAGGAATATCCGAAGGATCCTGCCCGAAACGGGCTCTGTGAGTGGAAGGGCTCTGACCGAACGGTTCCCTATCCGATACGGACTCTGAGAGTGGGACGAGTGGACGGGCTCTTCGAGCGGAGAGAGCTTTGTGCGTGACCACGAGTAACTATGGGGAAGGAGGTTCAGTACCCGACTGTGAGTTCTATATATTCTGTGTATTCTGTGATTCATATTTTCTTTCTACACACAGCGAGTTTTTTAAAATTTTCCTGAAAGGGTAAGCAACTTCAGGAACTTTTTTCTTGAATATACGTACTGGATTGCGTACGTTTCAAAAAAAGGATTCGTCATGAAAACCATTTCCATAACAAAAGCACGCTCAAATTTGTATAAACTCATTGATGAAATTATAGAATCCCGCCAACCAATTCAAATCACCGGGAAACGAGGAAATGCCATTTTAATTTCGGAAGATGATTGGCGTGCCATACAGGAAACTCTTTACCTTCTTTCCATCCCGGGGATGCGCGAGTCCATTCGGGAAGGGTTAAATACTCCACTTGAAGAGTGTTCCGAGGAAATTGAATGGGGAAATGGAAAATAGTTTACACAAAACAGGCTCAGAAAGATGCCCGACGAATCGCTGCTGCAGGTTTAAAGGATAGAACTTTACGCCTGATAAGCATCCTTGAGGTAAACCCCTTTCAAACTCCACCCCCTTACGAAAAACTTTTAGGTGACTTGAAGGGAGCTTTTTCCCGGCGGATTAATATCAAACACCGATTAATTTACCAGGTTTATGAAAAGGAGAAGGTGGTCAAAATCATTCGGATGTGGACACATTATGAATAAACCGATTTTTCAATATATATAAAAAGGGGAACAATGTCGCATCTCTATCGATACAAATGCACTCATTGTCAAAAGGAATTTTCACCAGCAGACATTGAACCGAATTTTCACTACCTCTGCCCATCCTGTGGTACGGCGGAAAAAAATCAGCCGCTGAAGGGCGTTTTGAAAATTCTTTATGATTATTCCCGTATCCGGCAAAAAAAATCCCGTAAGCAATTCCTGACCCTGCTCCCCGGGCAATTATGGCTTTACCCGGAACTCTGGCCACTGGAACGGGACAACTCCGCTTCCGGTTTGAAAGGGCTTTCACCTTTTCAATTGAAAAATGTAGCGCTACCCTCACAATCCCTGCTGCAATTTCATCACGAAGGTCAGAACGTTCTTTTAATGGATGATACCCGCAATCCCACTTATTCTTACAAAGACCGCGCCAGCATCCTGGTGGCACTGAAGGCCATTCAAATGGGCATCCGGGAAATTGCTGCCGCTTCCACCGGTAATGCGGGTTCCTCGCTGGCGGGTATCTGTGCCCGCTTGGGACTCACCGCACGCATCTGGGTACCGGAAAATATTCCCGATGCCAAACTGCTGCAGATTCAATCCTACGGCGCACAGGTACATCTGGTAAAGGGGGATTACGACGCCGCTTTCGACCTTTCTCTGGAAATCGGACAACAAAAAGGCTGGTATAACCGCAACACTGCATACAATCCGCTCACCATCGAAGGGAAGAAATGGGCGGCATTCGATTTGTTCCTGCAAACTGCTGGAAACTTACCCGATCCCATATTCGTCCCGGTGGGCGATGGGGTGATTATTGCCGGCGTGTACAAAGGGCTGTGGGAGTTACAGCAATTGGGCTGGCTGGAGCAGCTTCCCCGGCTCGTGGCGGTACAATCCACTGGCAGCGATGCTCTGGTGCGCTATCTGGCAACGGGACGCTTCGAGTACCGTCCCGCACACACCCTGGCGGATAGTATTTCGGCTGGCGCCCCCCGCAACCTGTACCTGGCAGCCGAGGCAGTCCGCAACACCGGAGGGACAGCTCTGGCGGTGACTGACCAGGAAATTCTGCAGGCACAACAACTCCTTGCCCGGCACATGGGTTTGCTGGTGGAACCGGCTTCAGCCGCCGCCTTTGCCGGCTACTTGAAGTGGGTGAATAATGAACCCGGTTCAATCGAAAATCATCCTCTGGTGCTGCTTACCGGTAGCGGATTAAAAGATGTCAGCGCTCTTCAAAGCTGGAATACCCGTCCTCCCGCTTACTCCCCAACCACCTGGAAGGAGAAACTCCTCCCATGAGCACGACCCTCCCACTTACCGGTCTTTTGCTGGCGGCAGGTTCTTCCCTACGAATGGGCAGCTTCAAACCGCTCCTTCTTTACCAGAAAGTTCCCTTTGTAGTGAACATTCTGGCAAAAATGAGCACCATCTGCCAATCCATCATTCTGGTAACAGGTTTCCGGAATCAAAACGTACAGGAGGTTGTGATTCGTTACTTTCAATCCCCGGCACCGGATTTCTGGCAGCAGGGAGGGTTTCCCGACAAAGCATGGAAAAGCATCCTTCCCCGAATCCGGTTTGTTCATAATCCCCAGTACCAGGAAGGCATGTTTACTTCCTTGCAAAGGGGATTGCGAGAGGTTACCGGACAAACTTTCATCCTGTATCACTTCATCGATCAGCCCCATCTTCCCTTTGCTTTTTATCGGGAGTTTGCCCGGCAAATTCATCCCGAAGCAGACTGGATTCAGCCTACGTATCGGGGAAAACGAGGACACCCCATTTTGTTGCATCCACGGTTAATACCTTCCATTTTGCACTTTCCTACTAACGGCACCCTGCAGCAATTCGTGGCTCAATCGCAACTGCACCGGAAATTCTGGGAATGTCCTTATCCCCAGATACTGGAGGATGTGGATACACCTGGTGATTACCAGAATTTGTAAAATTTTAGATATCTTTCTTGAAAAGATAAACCGAACTAATTGAACAGATAGATTGTGCATTAATTTTTGCCACCACAGAAACCACAGAAGACACTGAAGGCACCGATGGTACTGAAGGTACTGAATGAAATTTGGGACATGGAGTATCCGAACAGATTCCTTCGGGATAGTGGAGAGGGGATAGGGTTTATAGGGTTTATAGGGTTTATAGGGTGCATAGGGTGTATAGGGTGTATAGGGTGTATAGGGTGTATAGGGTGTATAGGGGTTATAGGGTGTATTGGGGGAAGTGAAGTATTTAGAGAATATCCACACTTCGTCAAAATACAATTTTCACATAGGGTTTGACTTTTATCCATCACAGTTGTATATTTTATTCAGACTAAATGAGTAAAATCGAATATACGAATTGAGGCATATTTTGTGAATTCAACCAAAACAATCGACATTTACCTTCAACTTCGGCATAAACGTGCCTTGTGTTACTGCTGTGCCCATCCCATTGTTTGCCTATCTCGCTATTTATTAATGCATTACATTAACCACGTTGCTGACCCCAGTTAAGCGGTTATTCTCCCCTTCTCTCATCATTTGTAATTACCGTTGCATCTTCTTTAAAGGAAGATACGGAAATCTTTTTCCCAATCACGGAATAGCCGCGAAAGGAGGTCAGTATGATGCGCTTTCATAAACCTTTATTTGTGATATTTTTCGTAATCTTTCTCCTCTCTTGTGCCCATATGATTAACTGGATGCTCCCGGCAGATAGTCGTCCCGGAAAGGTGCTTTACCCAACTACCGCTGTTACCCCGCAACAGTTCGACCAGATAGCCCGTGAACTCACCCAGAAATACGGAGAGAGTTTTGCTCATATCGAACGATTCCGTAAAGCAGGTATCCTTCAGTACGAAGGACCTCGCACCTGTTTGCGATGCCACCAGAAAATCCGTTACACCGAACATGCTACCGGGCAGGAAAAAACAGTTAATTTAATGGATCAGCTTCTGCAATCCTCGCATTTTCTCTTCTACACCAAACGGCATCCCAATGTGTGGGGATTTAACGGAAAACTGGCCGACCACTTCCCCATGGGAAAAATTAACCGTCCCTGTCCCAAACCCGGCTCTTTTGCTATGACCGCCTGGGCCGAACTGGTGGTTACCACCCACGGCGACACTATGAGCGAAGGATGCGGGCAGTGCCACATTGGGGGTGAATATCAGGCGCCACTGGGAGAGATGATGCCCGGCTATCGGGTAACCAACGAGGAAAAAGAGAGTATCGATTGCTTAATCTGCCATGCGGTGGCTTACGACATGGACGAGCGGCATCTGGTGCGCGATCCCAACGGTCGGTTGCACTGGGGACAGGATCGCTCCCTGCGGGCAGCGCTTTCGGTAACGCGCCCCAACTCCCAGAGCTGCCTGCGCTGCCACCAGCATAATTTTGGGGGCGATATCTACATCGATCCCGCCGACCCCTCTTTTATGGAAAGCATGCAACATCCCGGTAAAAAGTGGCCGCGCATTAAACATCCCGGCTCCAAACGCGGTACTCCCTTCTCCCCAAGCTGGGATGTCCATGCCGCTGCCGGAGTAACCTGCATCGATTGCCACGAAACCGAAGGGCATTTCATCGCCAAGGGAACCCACACCACCACCATGATGACCAACGATCTGCCCGACGTGGAAGTGCGGTGCGAAAAATGCCATACCGCTACCCCACATCAGGAGAATGCTGACCTGGACGATTTCCTGAATCAACACGTGGAAAAAGTGGCCTGCACCACCTGCCACATCCCCTCACTGCATCCGGACAATGCCACCATGCGCGATTTCTCGAAAACGGTTTTCGAAGAAGAGGTGGGCATCTACGTTTATGATGATATTGTCAAAGAAAGTGCCCCGGGTAAAGGCATCAAATACGTGTGGTGGAACGGGGATTGTACTTTTCTGGGAAATCCCATCGGCGATAATCCCAACGGCGCCGGACTTTACCGCTTTTACAAACCCAACCACGTGTGGCCCGAGTTTAAGGATTATGACTACCAGAGCTGGTACGAAAATGTGATGCGTCCCATCTCCCGCCGCAAACCCTCCAAGTTGTACGCTATGAAACTGTTCAACGGACGCCAGCATATTGATCTGCTGAATATGGGATCATTTGGCGGGATGTTTGTCCCCTATAATTTACCCACCTACTACCGTACGGGAAATCCTGACCTGGCTGCCCAGAAAGAGGTGGAAAAAAGCATGATGAAGCGCATGTACGGGAAAATGTTCAAGATGTACATGATGGACAAGTTCATGTCGTTTATGGACATTGATGGCTGGAATACGGGTGCTT
>JALWDQ010000080.1:0-303 GCA_027039625.1 Calditrichia bacterium
AAGCCACCAAAATGGGGGCATACGATTTCCTGACCAAACCCCTGGATCGCAACCGTCTGCTGATAACTGTGCGCAATGCGCTGATGAAAAGCCTTCTGGAGCGGGAAGTCAACCAATACCGGGAGGAAATGCTGCAGAAATACCGTATGATTGGGCAATCCCCGGCGATGCAGGAAATTTTTGAACTCATCGAGCGAATTGCCCCCACTTCCTCGCCGGTGCTGATTACCGGAGAGAACGGTACAGGCAAAGAGCTAATTGCCAACGCCATTCACGCCAAAAGCAATCGGCGGCACCGACCTT
>JALWDQ010000080.1:313-1765 GCA_027039625.1 Calditrichia bacterium
CTTTCGAGAGGATCTGTACTATCGCATCAACGTGTTGCACATTCACATTCCCCCGCTCAGGGAACGGAAAGAGGATATACCCTTGCTGGTAGAACATTTTTCCAGGGAAATTGCCAGGGAGAATGGTTTCACCGTACCTCATTTTACTCCTTCTGCCATGCGGTACCTTACCCATTACCCCTGGCCGGGGAACATCCGGCAATTGCGCAATTTTGTAGAACGACTGATGATTATCCATTACCAGCCCACTTTCGATCTGGAAGACGTTCGTCCTTTTTTAGACCAGCATCGGGAGAAGCCGGGCGTTTCCGGGGATTCCTTTCAGCCCCTCCAGCAGGCCCGGGAGGAATTCGAGCGGGAATACATCCTCCAGGTACTGCGGGAAACCAACTGGAACGTCAGCCGGGCTGCCCGTATTCTGGGGATTAACCGCACTAATTTTTACCGGAAGATTAAAAAGATTGGTTTGCGGTTGGATGAGGGGAAAATGAAATAGGGAAAACGCATTCTGTGCATAGTACAAAAGATTTTTCGCTCCGTTAATATTCTGCTCTGAATGGGAGGGTGGCATATTAAGGATTGCTTCTCTCGATTTCGTAGAGATTGCTCACAGAGCCCTTTGGGCAAAGACAGCGCTGCCCCAATTGTCATTGCGAGGGCACGGAGTGCCCGATCCACAGGATGCTGCGCAAGCAATCTCCTGTATTTAAACAGTAATCAAAAGTGGGAAGCAATGCAATGAGTTCAATAGTCGAGAAAGGCTTGGGATTGCTTCGCTCCACTTCGTTTCGCTCGCTCATCCCGCAGGGATCCCCTTGGGACAGAGCCCTTTGGGCAATGACAGGGTCAACCGATGCCCTTTTGCAACACCCCCTGTTGCATTTTAGCTACAGAAATTTCGTTGCTTAAAGATATGATTCAAAATGATTGATTACACTACTTTGTAACGTCAATAATAACAATTGAATACAACAAAGCCCTTTCAAACCTCAATTAATAAAATCGAACGTCAGCTCTGGCATTATTCTTGAAACAGCGTTCTTTAGTAAGGGAGCGTTAAGGCGGGAAAAAGGATGCCTGATAACGGTGTTCTATTTATTAATGAAGCAGATGGATTTAGGTAAAGGGTTTCAATTTCTATATGAATGATTCTGCAATATTCAGGACTGACTTCATGGAAGACTCTACATCCGCCCGGAACGGTGCCATTGAATACCGGATTTACCTCCAGGAATACTGCTGCGAAGGTTTGTTTATCACCGGTTTGATTCACACCATAGCACAGCATTTAAATGTTCCGGCGGAAACCATTCACTACGAAATGAACCTGAACTATCCCCGGTTACACTACCTTTCCGTACCGGGAACTGTTCCCCCGGACAAAATATTGTCTGTGCGCAATCTGCTGTTTCTCAATCAACGCCCTGTCAAAGATATTGCCGTGGTGAGCGA
>JALWDQ010000081.1:0-357 GCA_027039625.1 Calditrichia bacterium
CCGGTTTGCTGGCCACCATCATGTCCACCCTGGACTCTACTTTTTTGCTCTCTGCCGTTACTCTGGGGCACGATTTCATGGGTCAATTTACCCGGCAAGAAGCGCAACGGCTGCGATTTACCCGGGTCGGTCTAATTGTGTCTGCCCTCCTCTCCATTACTCTGGCTTTACTTTTCCCTTCGGTGATTCAATTGTGGTACCTCATTGGAACCCTCTTCATTCCTCCCATGCTTATTCCCATTCTGGGGAGCTACTTCACGCTCTTCCGGCTTTCGCGCCGCCTCGTCCTCCTGAACCTGATACTGTCCTTTGGAATCTCCCTTTTCCTGCTCCTGATGTCCATTCACATCAGCCCCT
>JALWDQ010000081.1:367-5414 GCA_027039625.1 Calditrichia bacterium
TATTTCTCCGGGACACCACCTCCACCAGGGCAGCGCCAATTTTTACCAGACCGCTCCGGGTTATTTCCATCAGGTGGATGCGGGAATCATGTCCGGTAAGTCGGCAACCATCGATGCGGAAAAGTCGCACCATTTCGCCTACGGGAAGTCCGTACAAACGCGCTTTGTACGCGGAATCAATCGTTTCTTTGGAAAGCACCAGCGTGCCATCCAGAATGTGAGCTACTGCGAACCCGCCTGCCGCCTCAGCCGAAAGCTCCTCGTGACCGGAACGCTTCTGAGAAACCAGCAGCCCGGTCTGATGCCATTTTTTCAGGAAATTAAACAACTGGCGTACCACTACGCGCGCGGTCATCTCCTTGTGTTCGTAAAAACCCGTCACGGAATCCACGATGGTATGCTTCACCCGGTAAGTCTTGATAACATGAGCCAGTGTAGCCAACAACGAAGGAATATTCTCCCGCAACAGATGCGTAGAAGCGGCATCGATGATGACGATGTTTCTCTCCAGTACCTCCTCGGGAACTCCCATTGCCGTTGCCCGCTGACGCATCCCCATCACCAGAAATGGCGCCGGAGATTCCACAGTGATGAAACACACCGCTTCTCCCCGCACTGCCTGAGTAATGGCAAACTGCTCCACCAGAATGCTTTTCCCTGTGTCCGCAACTCCCGTTACATTGAGAACAGCGTAGCGGGGAATACCATGCAACGGTTCCTGAATGACCTCTTCCCCCTGTAACCGGGAGATGAAAAACATTTCATCCAGCCCCTCCACCCCGGTAGGAACCCCTTCCAGCTCCGGGGCAGTTTTCTCCACATCCTCAAAACGCACAATGCCTTCTTCTACCACTTCCGGTTTAGAATATGTGCCGCGAGTTTCTTCCATAGCCCTTTCCTCCAGATTCCGTTACCCAAATACCCGAAAGAATTTGATTAACGCTCCAATATTCTTTTCATATCCCTGAACAAAAAGATTCCACCTCCCTCCTCCTTCAAACCACTCCAGTTTCTAAACCACACGGGAAAGCTCCCGGGCACTTTCTTTCAGGTGTTTCAACAAACGCGCTGGTGAAGAAACACTTTCGGGCAGCCTATCCACCAGTTGTTCGGCGGATTTTCCTTCAATTTGCACACCCCTCAACAGTTCCCGTAAAGTATTCCGCGTGAGGGGAAATTTCTGCCCGCGCAGGCGCAGCAACACCTCCAGCGGCCAGGCAATATCCAGTAAATCCGATACCTGCTGGAAAGCCGTTTCCAGAAAATGAACACTCTCGTTCCCCGCCTGAATTTCCTGGTAAGCCCACTGCGCTAATCCCGCTGCCGTGTGCACCCGAACCTCCCGGGAATCCAATTCCGAGGCAAGTTTTTCTTTAACCTTCTCCACACTGGCAGAAAGGATGTTCCGCACCGTCTGGGTACTTACACCCAGCGTTTCGGCAATTTCCTGAGCAGACTTATTAAATTCCCGAGAAAGTACCAGCACAAAGGCGGCCTGTAACAAACTGGGAATCCAGGTAAGGTTGCGGTACTCGATGAGCTTTTGTGGACCTCCGGCCAATTCCAGGGCCTTCAGAAAAATGCGCATGGCCAGAGCATCGGGATTCACCTGCCGTACTTCCTGTTGTACAACTACCATCGTTCACCCTCCTCTGTTTTTTCACTCCCCGATTAGTGTTTACCGATTTTTTCTGGATGCCTGCACCTTAATTTACAACCATCTACCCGCTCGAGTTTCCATAAAAGTGCATATTTGAGCCCATTCTTCGCATATTTTACCCTAACTACATTGGAATTTTAATAAACTTTGCTCGGAGCCATGTCCCTTCATAAATTCCCTTTTAATTTCTAAAAATTCATTTTTCTTCTTATATTATGGTTCCGGATTGTCTTTATTAAACATGTAACATTAAAGGAACCCAATAATCTAAATAGATAAGTTGAAACGATGAAAAATAAACATGTGAATGAACTGGTGGTACGTGCGAAGCGGGGCGACCAGGAAGCGTTTACGGAACTGGTGAATCTCTACAGCGAACGCATTTACAATCTGGCTCTGCGAATTTTAAAGAATGCTGACGATGCCGCCGATGTACTGCAGGAAACGTTTGTAACGGTCTATGAAAAAATTAATTCATTCGACGGGCGGTCGAATTTTTTTACCTGGATATATCGCATTGCTACCAATTTTGCATTGATGAAATTGCGCAAAGATAAACGAACGGTTCTGAGCGATCAGGACCTGGAACAGAATTTCGACAACCCGGATAATATGCATATCCACGAGTGGCAGGATTTGCCCCTCAAGGATATGCTGAACGAGGAATTTCAGCGGCACCTGGATGAAGCGGTGGACAGTTTACCGGAAATTTACCGCTCGGTATTCATTTTGCGCGATCTGGAAAATTTGTCGATTCGGGAAACCAGCAAAATTCTGGGTATTACCGAATCCAATGTTAAAATCCGACTGAAGCGAGCGCGACTCTATTTGCGGGAAAAATTAGCTGAATATATGCAGGAATATGCAAAGGAATTGAACTAACAATGAAGCATCATACGAAAAAAATTATTGATGAATTGTGTAATTACCTTGGGCAGGATTTAAACCATCCCATGTGCAAAGAATTACTTCAGCACGTGCAGGAATGCCCGGATTGCCGTATTTACATCGATACCATCAAAATGACGGTCTCTCTCTACCGACAAAAAAGCGAGAATCAACCGGTTCCCCAAAAGGTTACCGCCCAATTGTTCAAGAAATTGAACCTTCCGAATAACAAATAAATCCTTTCAAAACGCTCTTCGGGGTAATTGACAAATAATCCAGATTTTTCCACAACTTTGCTCTTTTATTCACAAAACAACGTTCTATAACGCGATTCTTTTTTAAACGAATTTATCTGGATTTTGAAATAATGCGGAAATTAAAACCATCTCTTCCTTTGAATTTCGGGCTATTTTTACCATATTGCTTCAGAACAGTTGTTTCCGTCCCTCCAGTGACTTCCATAAGGTTTAAAAGACTCGGTATCTTACGAAGGGATCATATTAATGAGAGTCATTACTTCAATCCCCAATTGTTGGTTTAACAGGATTTCTGTTGTCCTCTTATTCATTTTTCAGAATTAGCTGGAAAATGGTTCACAAGAAATGCGAAAAAAATTTTTCCATAAATGGAAATTAAATTTCCCGTTCTTCAGGTCCATCATATTCCACTGCGGAGAAATCGATGGAGCGCATGGGTTGGTAGCGGGTTTGTTCTTCGTAAATATGCGCCAGCAGTCCGGGGATGCGCGCCATCAGGAAAAAGGCGTTAGCCAGCTCCGCAGGGATATTCAGTTCGCACAGCACCGCAGCAATAGCACCATCGATGTTAATGGCAATTTCTTTGCGCATATGTTCCTGCAGCGCCTGTTGAATGGTGCGCACCATTTCGATATAACGGCTGGAGATGCCGTGTTCCTCGGCCAGTTCCAGCAAACGCCGGGAGCGGGGATCGCAGGTATGGTAGCGATGTCCAAATCCCGGCAGGGGTTGATTGTCCGAGGTAGCATTTTCTACAAGTTGATGTGCCACCTGCTCGGCACTCAATTTCCGGGAACGCATCTGGTGAACGGCCTCTTCCAGTAATTTCATCGCCTTTTCGATGGTGCCCCCATGATACTCGCTAAATGCTAAAATTCCCGCCGCCAGTGCGGCATTCAGCGGCGCGCCCGAAGATGCGACCGTAACAGCTGCCTGTGCCGAGGGCGCAGTAACCCCATGGTCCACACAGGACACCAGAATCGCATCCAGAATCCGACCAACATTTTTCGTGGGAAGCTCCCCTTTGATTAACAAATAAATAACCTGGGGATAAGTAAATTTACCCATTAACTGATCCAGACGATACCCGCGGATCACAATTTTGTTGGGCTCAATTTTAGTGATGGCCGTTTTCCAGGTTCTGGTAGGCATAGATTCCCCCTACTGTTTCATGTTTCTGCTACCCAGCTCGATTCGACGAAAAAATTTCGAGAACCGGCTAATTTGAATTCCTGTTACAACGTGTTAAGTTTACCCAATTTCCTGGAAAACTTCAAGTTTTAGTTTTGGATGAAGGAGAAAAATAATCTGCCTGGCTGTGGGATAGGTTGACTGGGACATGTATGATTATTTTTTTGAGGTACTGGATGAATGGATTAGGACAAATTTGGATTTTACATCAATGAAGAGGGAGGGATATCGATATACCTGAAAGAGAGAAGGAATGAGATTCGTTTTTGAGTATGCTAATTATGACACGGTTTAGAAACGCTGTTGGGATTGGGATGGGTGGGTATGGGAAAACCAATATTCGGCAATCATCGGAGATGGAAGAGAGCCCAGAGCATTAATAAAAATGGAATGATTTGCCAGAAATAGCAAGCAGCCAGTAAAGGTGCAGGCGGATACCAAGGCACCAGTATCAGGCTTAGGCTCCAAAATGTCAATAAAGGCTTTAAAAAAGTTTTCCAAAACATTTTGAAAAATTCTTGCAGGGAATCCGGATCCATGGCAAAAGATATGTTGTTTTTATTTTATCTTTTCTTTTTTAATTGCTGAGCTAACTAAAAAAATAAACAACAATAAAAGGAAATCGTTCCCCCGGATGAAAAATCCCACGCGCAATGGATTCCCCGGGAAAAATTCCGGTAATGTTCTTTCTACCACGAATATCACGAATAAGCACGAATGGGAGAAGTCATAATCCGCCTTAACCATAGGAACGTGCAAAATCTCGATGCTTCAAATTTAATACACGGTAACCGCAGGCTTTAGCCCGCCCCCAATAATTGATGCAATCCCGAGCCGATGGGGTAAATTAAAAGCTATACAGACAATTAATCGTTGCGCTCGCTGCGTACGCTGCGGTTTTTTTATTATGTCGGGATGAAATCCCGATCCGTCGGGAAGAAATCCCGATCCGTCGCATTGGCGTCAACTTAAGAAATGTAGAAAACACTGGACTCCACCCTTTTCTTCTATTAAATTTCTCCCATGAATGGTGTAATTAAATCTAATGGAA
>JALWDQ010000082.1:0-1760 GCA_027039625.1 Calditrichia bacterium
TGTTAAAACGTGCTCGCGAAATTGCTGAAACTTTAGCAGCCAAAGCTCCCATTGCTCGCGAGTACATCCTGAAAGCGGTTACCGAAGGCATCGAGATGAATCTGGATGCCGGTCTGAATCTGGAGGCGGAATTGTTTGGGAACATCTGTGGAACCGAAGACATGAAGGAAGGCACAACCGCTTTTCTGGAAAAGCGTGCACCGAAGTTTAAAGGCAAATAAAACTGCAGGATCCTAATGGTGGGGTATTCTCTGGCTACGATTGTTGCTCGAAATTCACATTTCTCAACTAAATATCGCCCCATTCTGGAAGGAACGGGTTTCCACGTTCAGACTATTTCGCTGAACGACACAATCCACTTAAACACCCTGAATTTACCGGGGAAATGCTTCATTTTTGATAATGAAAATGGGGATTTCCCCTTCTCTCATTTCTTTCACCATTTACAAAACCACCTCATCAACGCCGTAATTATTGTTATGGGTGCTGCACCGCCACCAAAAGGTGACGAGCCATATTTCTTATTTTCCCTATCTCCGGATATTTCCACCTCCAACTTGAAGGCTATCCTAAAAAATGTATTCATTTTCCTTCAGAAAAACCAGCGCCAGAACGAATTAGCCAGTATGATTCTACACGATTTGCGCAGCCCTTTAAATAGCCTGATGGGATATCTGGAACTGATATTGAATGGAACATTCGGTTCCCTGAACGATGGCCAGAAAAAAATTCTGGAAAAGGCCATCGAACTGGGAGACAGTACCATGGAAATGATGGAGGATTTAAACGAGATTTTCATTGGTGAGCAAAATTCACTTTATCTGGAGAAGAAACCATTTGACCTGAAACAGCTCCTGGAGCAGGTTCTTCTCCACATCTGGATTAAAGCAGATCGAAAAAATATTAAAATTAAACGGGAAATTCCGGAAAACATCGCTCCCATTTACGGGGACGATTACCAGATCATGCGCATATTAAACAACTTATTGAATAACGCTCTTAAATACAGCGCAAAAAATTCTGAAATAACCATTCAGGCTCGGGAGCAAGATGAGACAATCCAGATTTCAGTGATGGATAATGGTGGAGGTGTGGAAGAACACAAACTGGGGCATTTATTCGAAAAATATTACCGGGCAAATCCCGGCGATCCCCGGAAGCGAGGATACGGACTGGGTTTGTACATCAGCCAGTTGATTATTCAAGCGCATGGAGGAAAAATCTGGGCCGAGAATAATTCGCTCGGTGGTTTGACTGTTCATTTTACCTTACCCGTTGCCAGGAAGAAAAATGCACCACTCCCTCAAAGTTTTTATTGATTTCGACGGAACAATTACCCTAACAGACTCTCTGGAATACATTCTGGATAAATATGCCGGTAGCCGCTGGCGTTCTATAGAAGACCAGGTCACCGCTCAACTCCTGCCCGAACGGGTTGCCCTCCAGAGGGAATTTGATCTGGTTCATACCGATTTGCACACAGCCCTGAAAGATTTACATCATATCGCTATTGATCCTTACTTCCCAAAATTTGTGGAATTTTGCCACCATCATCGCATCGAACTCCTCATTTTAAGCGGCGGATTCCGCTGTTTTATCCGGGAGATTTTAAAGCATCACCACCTCGATCATCTTCCCTTTCAGGCTAATCGTCTTGTTGTTCAAAACCACAAATGGAAGGTAATCCCCATCAATACACCTCGATTATGCGAGACGGCCAATCACTGTAAATGTTATTGGCTGGAAGAAAGTCGAAAAGC
>JALWDQ010000083.1:0-1751 GCA_027039625.1 Calditrichia bacterium
GGTAATCTGCTCAGGAGTCATTCCACCCGCCCGATCCTGCACCCGGATTTCCACCATCTCCTCGCCTCCTTCTTCTCGGAATTGCCGGGCGGTAATGCGGATACGCTCCCCTTCCGGAGAAAATTTCACGGCATTGTGCAGGATGTTAAAGAGGACTTCCCGCAGGAAGAGGGCATCGCTGCGCACGGCCAGCGCTGCGGGCACCTCCTGTTCCACCTGCAGGTGCTTGCGGGCGATGGCTTCCTGCAGCGCCTCCAGCGCTTCCTGCAGCAAGGTACGCAGGGAGAGCGGCACCAGCCGCAACGGCATCTGTCCCCGCTCGATGCTGGAAAAGGAAAGCAAACTCTGAATCAGTTGCTGCAGCCGCTGCACCTGGGACTGGATTTCCCGGGTCGCCTGCTGCCAGTTTTCCCCACCGGCAGAGAGGGAATACTGAAGATTTTTCAGCTTCCAGAGGATGGTATTTAGCGGGGAGCGCAGGTCGTGTGCCACCTCTGCCACCAGCAGACTCTTCCACTCGCTGAGCTGCTGGGCTTTCTCCCGCTCCAGGGACTCCTGAATGTATTTTTTAAGATAGCGGATTTTCTCCAACTGGGTGGCGGCGGCAGTAGCCATCTGGTGCGCCAGGTCCAGGTCTTCTTTCCAGAAACGCTGCCCGGAACGCTTCTCCCCGATGAGCCAGCCGGTGTGGGAGTCGATGAACAGGAACAGCAGGTACGGCTCCGGCAAGGGCGCAGCGGGGAGCTCCAGCCCGGATTCGATGCGGGAGCGCCGGGCGCTGTTCACGAAAATGTGCTCCCGACTCCCGTAATCCTGCGCTTCGACCCAGCGCAAAAAATTTGCATCACCGGGTAGCTTCCCAGGGTGTTCGCCCTCCGGGGATTTCCCCCAGCGAACCACCTCCTGCCGCCGTACCGGCACCGCCCGCTGGTATGCCGCCTGGAGCTTCTTCACCACCAGAAAACTTTCGTTCACATTTTCAAGCTCCCGGAGAAACGCCTTCAGCGCCTGAAAGCGGTCGTATTTGATGCGGTAGAAGCGGCGATCCACCTGGGACTGCACCCGGTTCTTCAGAGGCTGGAATAGCAGTGCCACCACCAGCGCCGCCAGAATGGAGGCAATGGGCGAATTCAGGGAAAATTGGTTGATGAGTACTAGGGAGAATCCCGAAGCAGTGAGCAGATACACGGCAATGAGGCTGAGCAGCACGATGGAATAGACCAGACTGCGGGACACCACGATTTCGATATCGAACAGCCGGTGGCGCAAAATGGCGATGGCGATGGTGGTGGGGACGAAAAGCACCGCTAGATTGGTTACCCACTCCGGTACCAGCGGTGCCAGGCCGAAAATCTGAGGCAGGTTCCAGAGAAAAACAAAGGGGAAGCTCCCCCAGAACACCCCCCAGAGCACCCATTGAATTTTGCGGCGATTTTCCGCATCCGGATGCCGCAGCCAGCTTCGAATAAGATTGAACAACGCCAGCACCAGCACAATGAGCATGAACGCCCGAAAGACACGATACAGGCTGTGGTACTGGCGCACCGTATCCAGGGAAAAAAAGAAGAACTTCCGGAAAAAGGTAAATAGCAACAGAAGGGAAAAGGAAATTCCCAGCAAAACGATTATCCGGATTCGCCACCTCATTTGGCGGGGAGAAAGAACACAGGAGGGGAAATAGTAACTGAAAAGCAGGAAGGTTAAAAACGCAAAAGGGTAACTCAGGAAGTAGAGAGACGCCAGTGGCAGAG
>JALWDQ010000084.1:0-5379 GCA_027039625.1 Calditrichia bacterium
CCTGGTGTTACGATCCTCAAACCGTGGTTCATCCTTACTTTCACATCCTGCCAATTGGGGATGGGAGTTCCGACCTTACCGCAGTAGTGGGAGATACCGGCACCTTTTGTGACGGACTCTTTTTCAACTATCAGGGAGAGAATTCCTGGGTGGATCGCATTGCTCCTTCGGGAACCAGCCAGCGCATTCTACACAATTTGAATACGCTTCATGGAGTGGCAGTGGCTTATGATGGTGGCAGCTACAAAACCATCGGTGCCAGTTGTGAGCTGGGGGGGCTGGTGGGAAACACACCAAACAGTACCCGGAATGAGCTCATACGGCGTATTCTGTTGTTCTTTGATGTGATTTCTCCCAATAATATTTCCGGAAATTCCGCATCCTCTCTACCGCAGGAATTTCTCTTGCAATCCAATTATCCCAATCCTTTCAACAACCGCACGGTGTTTACTTTTGCGCTACCCTGGAATGGGGATGTTGAGTTACAAATATTCAACGTTGCTGGGCAAAAAATTTATCAGGTGGAACGAAAAGGGCTTCCGGCTGGATGGCATCGGATGAGCTGGGAGGGAATCGATTCTCGTTCGCGACCAGTGGCAAGCGGGCTGTATTTCTACCGCTTCACAGCGTACTCCTCCCGGGGTAAACAAATGGTGCGCACGGGAAAAATGCAACTGGTAAAATAGATGTTTTAACCCAATCTCCTTCCCCTGTTCTCTTCTGGAAAAGAGGAGAACAGGGGTATCGGAGACGAAGTAACCGAACCGAAAAAGCAATATTTGCACATGGACAAAATACAAGGGAATAAATAGCGCCTGAAGAGACCTCCAGGGGAAAGAGTACAACATCAGTTCCAGATTAATCTTAATAAACAAAGCATACTCCAGAAATTAAATGAAGTATGTTAAGTTTACAGAAAAATAATAATATACCTGAATAAAGAATTTTGGATTAATCTAACTTTAATTTTACACTTTCGCGCATAATCCACCAATAAAATCCCGGAATAACTTTTATTTTTCTTCATTAAAAAAGTAAGGCTTCCGAATACTGCCTTCAAAAAATAGCTTGGTTAAAATTATTTTATGGGTATTTGTGGTGGGATAAAGATAAATGAATTGACTGTGCAAATATTTTGATGGTGAGATTTTTTATTAATTTTTAAAAATACTTTATCTGAAACAAAGAAATTTAACCGTTAAGAAAGACCGGGAATTTCTGTACTTACGCAAAAATTCTATTTTTTCGTTGTACACATCAGGTAATCGTTTTATCATTAAATCTTTTAATGAAGAAGTTACATCTATTACAAAAGGAGGTTGCGAATGAGCCGGCTATATCTTCTGAAGATAGTGATGTCTATGTTACTTTTTACCATACAGGCGGGAGTGTCTTCCGGGGTAAAATTTAGTGGTTATATGTTCGGAGATTATTTCTGGATGGCTTTGCATCACGATGCGGATATTAAAGATGCGAATGGATTTTGGATGCGGCGGATTTACCTGACCTTCGATTATTCCCTCACTCCCAGATTTTCCACCCGGGTTCGATTTGAAATGAATTCCCGGGGCGATTTTTCTACCACCTCTTCGGCCCTTGTACCTTACATCAAAGATGCCTACCTCAAATGGCAAATTAACCGGAACCATCAGATGTATCTGGGAATTTCCCCTCCCCCAACCTTTGACTACATTGAAGGTTTCTGGGGATATCGTTTTCTGGAGAAAACGGCTCTGGATTTACAACGCTGGGGTCCCTCCCGCGAGTTTGGTGTATCTCTAAAAGGTAATTTAGTAAGCTCTGGCACCTTGCAGTATCATGTGATGCTGGGTAATGGGAATGGAAATAAATCTGAAACGAATATAGGGAAGAAATGGATGGGTGCTCTGCGCTATTTTCCTGTAAAGCAGTTTGTGCTAGAAGCTTATGCCGACTGGAATGATAAGCCAGGCCACACGGATTGGAAGACGTACCAGATTTTTGCCGGTTACCAGGGAAATCGATTTCGCATGGGAAGTAGTTTTTCCCGTCAGGTAAGGCAGACAACGGAGGGAACAGACACAATATTAGATTTGCTTTCCGTTTTTGCTGTGTGGGAGTTCCATTCTCAGTGGAGTGTAGTGGCGCGGGTGGATCGCCAGTTCGATCCCAATCCCGAAGCGGCAAAACAACAATATCTGCCCTTCCATCCCACTTCCAGTTCCACCTTTTTTCTGGCCGGGGTGGATTTTCGTCCCCATTCTGCTATTCACCTGATGCCCAATATCGAGATAATAAAATACGACCGAAACGAACAGGGAGAAATCCCCACCAGCGATGTGGTTCCCCGAATTACCTTTTTTTGCGTGTTTAAGTAAGAAGACGGCTCCCGGGGAAGCAATCGGGTTTTACCAGGCAAGACCCAGGGCTTTACACAGGAAGCGCATCAGGGGAGCCATGGTGCGACAGGCCTGAGCAAAGAGGGAGAGAAAATCTGGCCCGCAGGCTGTGGACTCATCGAAATATACCACAGCGTAAAAATCCTTCCGCTTTAGATCTTCCACCAGAGGATGCCCAGGATCAAATCCCCGGGGAGCTCGTTTCAGGGATTCACCTCCCAGCTGGTACTCCGGATATTCCCGGGTGAAGGCAATAGCCTGCTCCCATTCTTTGGGATGCTCTACAATGGCGGTGCGGATTTTAGTTAAAGACTTACTATCCGGATGCCAGGTTCCTGCTGCTGCCAGTACCTCGCCCGGCTCCAGATGCAGATAAAATCCCGGGGTGTAGGCATCCCGGGCCATTTCGTGACGAAACTGAATGCCCACGTGTGTTTTGTAAGGACTTTTGTCCCGGGAAAAACGCACGTCCCGGTAAATTCGAAACATGGAACCGCCTACCGGTCGTGGATCAGCCACAAAATGGGGACTGAATTCTTCCAGATAGGGAGCAAAATCGGCGATGAAGCGCAGCACCGGTTGACGCACATCCCGCTCGTAGCGCGCCTTATTTGCCTGAAACCACAACCGATTGTTGTTTGTTTTCAGTTCCCGTAGAAAATTAAATAAAGCCGGGGAAAAATATGGGGTATCGGACATTGTACACCTCTGATTTAATGAATATCTAATTCTGAACACTCCACAAAATCAACAAAATTTATGTCTTCATTCAAAACAAAATTTTAAAATTTAAACAGCTACTCATCATTTCCGGAATTTTAGAACCCACCTTTTTCCCGAAGCTTATGGGGAAAAGGAAATTTCTCCACCGGGTAGATGGGATGTTCGATTTCTGCAAAAGAATAAATCCGGGCCGCCGAACCCTTCTACCCTGAATAAGATAAATGCCCGGTACGGAAATTAATGGTAAAATTGCAGAAAGAAGGAGAGCATGGAGAAGTAGATAAGCAGCCCCACCACATCGTTAAACGTGGCAATGAAAGGGCCGGTGGCCAGAGCGGGGTCGATATTAAATTTTTTGAAGATGAGGGGGATGGTGGCGCCAATGAAAGAGGCATTCAGGACCACAATAATTAAAGTGGAACCCAGGATAAGCCCGAAGGTGGGGTCGTGTTGCCATAAAGAGATAATCAGGAAAATGAGTGCGCCGAGGACAAACCCGTTGAGCAGGGCGACCCGAATTTCCCGAAAAAGACGGCGTCCCGTGTCCTTGAAGCTGATTTCCCCCGTGGCAAGCCCGCGCACCACAATAATGCTGGATTGTTGCCCGCTGCTCCCACCCATGGCCATAACGATGGGAATGAAGAATGCGGAGGTAATAATTTTTTCCATGGTCGCCGAGAAGGAACTCAGGATAAACGCAGAAATAATCTCGCCCACAAAGGAGAGGATGAGCCAGGGGAGGCGGGCCCGGGAAATTTCCAGCACACTATCCTCCAGCACGCTTTCTTCCCCGGTACCGGCAATTTTACCCAGGTCTTCATCAATCTCTTCATCAATCACATCCACCACATCATCAATGGTGATGCGACCGATGAGTTTGTGTCGTTTATTCACCACCGGCGCCGAAACCAGGTTGTACTTCCGGAACAACCGCGCCACCTCTTCCTGATCCATATCGCTATCCACGCTCACCACGTCTTCCTTCATGATTTCGCGCACCCGGGTATCGGGGTTGGCCAGAATCAAATCTCGCAAAGAGACCATTCCCACCAGAACACCAAAATCATCAATCACGTACACATGGTACACATCCTCCACATCCTGGTAGTGCTTGCGAATTTCTTCGATGGCATCCCGAACCGTGGAGTTGGCATTAACAGCCACATACTCTTTGGCCATGATGCCACCAGCCGTGTCTTCCGGGTAAAGCAGCAGTTCCTGGATTTCTTCTGAGCTCTCTTCCGGAACCCGCTTCAGCACCTCGCTGGCTTGCTCCACCGGAAGCTCCGAGACAATATCTGCCGCATCATCCGAATCCATCTCGTGGATCATTTCGGCAATCTGCTCGGTGTTCATTCCTTTTAAAATGTCTTCCTTGACGTTTTCCTCCAGTTCGGCCAGCACGTCACTGGCCAATTCCGGTGGCAACAGGTTAAAAATTGCCCGGCGCTCGTCCTCATCCAGATGCCCCATGATCTCAGCGATGTCTGCCGGGTGCATGTCGGCAATGATATTCAGGACGAAATTGGTTTGTCCCTTTTTAATCAGATACTGAATGTCATCCAGGATTTCGTCCAAATTAATTTCACTGGTCATGGGCGCCATGGCTTTCGTTAAGCAGTTGATGAATGGTGTTACTTAATTCCACAAATTCGGCAACGGAAAGGTTTTCCGGCCGACGGGAAAAGTCAAATTTTGTCCGCCCTAATATAGTGGAAGAAAAGAGGTTAGACAACGTGTTTCGCATCATTTTTCTTCTCTGGGCAAAACAAGCCCGCACAATGCGCCGGAAAAGCACCTCGTCGTGGGCTTCCCGTTCTTCGGCGGGGCGAAATTCCAGCCGCACAACGGCAGAATCCACCCGGGGGCGGGGGCGGAACACCGAAGCGGGAACGGTAAACAAATATTCCACCCGGGAGAAATATTGCACCTGTACGGAGAGGATTCCGTACTGCTTGCTCCCCGGGGCAGCCACCAGCCGCTCTGCCACCTCCTTCTGCACCATAATCACCGCTTCCTGCAGGAATGCCGATTCTTCAATAAGTTTGAATAAAATGGGGGAGGTGACATGATAGGGCAAATTGCCAATGACCCCCAGCTTTGTGGAAGAGTGGGAGCGAGCCAGTTCTTCCAAAGAAATTTTCAGAATATCTCCGGGAATGAGTTCCAGGTTGGGGGGATTCCCCAGCCGCTCCGGGAGTTCACCGGCTAAGCGGCTATCCAGCTCCACCGCAACCACCAGACTGGGGCGCTGCACCAGCAGTTCGGTTAAAATTCC
>JALWDQ010000085.1:0-1750 GCA_027039625.1 Calditrichia bacterium
GCAAAACATACATCCGGGTGCTGTTCCTGTTGGGCAAAGTGTTACTGGCATTAAAAGAATACCAGAAGGCTTATTCCCTATTTTGCAGCGTACTGGAACTGGACGATCGCCGCTATATCGATCGGGAACATAAACTGTACGAACTGGCCAAAGCCCAGATGCATTTAAAGGAATACTCCGCCGCGTTGAAATCGCTGGAGCAAGCCCTGCATCCCCGTTTTCCGCAGCCGTACATGCTGGATTTGCAGGGGCGCATTTACCACCGGATGGGCGAATACCAAAAGGCACTGGCGAGCTACAACAGAGCACTCCGATTCCGACAATTCGATTACATCCTGATGGATCGGGCGCAAACGCATCTGGCCATGGGAAAGGTGAATCGGGCGGTGGACGATTTGCACTGGGCACTAAAACGCAGCCGGAAAAGCAAACACAAAATTTTGCTGGAACTGGGCAAGATTGAACTGGAGCGCAATCATTTAAGCGAGGCGGGACACTACTTCCGTACCGCCATCCAGCAAAAGCTACAGCAATACGGAAGCGATTACGCCGAAGCCCATTATCTGCTGGTGTTCTTCCATTTGAAAAACGGCGAGCGAGAAAAAGCGCGGGAGGAATTGCAGACTGCGCTGGAACTGAACCCTCATCTGGAGTGGGATCGCAAATTAACACATCTGTTGCATACCCGGGTGAATTCGGAAGAGGAAACCGTGCCCTTTTAATTCCCGGTAAGGAGTAACCTTCACCCGGTAGCGGGGAGAAGCGGACGGTTTTGGTTCATTGAGAAGAATAAAATCGCTCCCTCTTCTCCCCAACCGTTCCGGTACGAAGGAAAATTTTGCAGGGTGTGCAGGATAGTTTCTTCATAAAAAAAAGAAAGGAGGAGAGGTGTTCGACTGGATTATTTACCAGATTGAACAGGCCACCGAGCATGAACAACAACTGGCGTTGCTGGCGGAACTGGAACAGGCGCTGATGGAAGAGGATGCCTCCCGGCGTCGTCTGGTCAAATCGTTGCTTTACCACCGGAACTGGTACATTCGCCGGGAAGCCGCTTTTCTGGTGGATCGTTTTGGAATTCCCCTCAACGCCCGGGAGCAATTGCAGTTTGCCTACGCGCTCCAGAATTTTACCTTTTTGCGGAAGCGGATGGAAGAGGGGGATGCCGATGCGCGCCAGCTTCTTTTTTCCGCCTGCGGCGATGCCGCACCGCGCTTCCGTACCCGCGTGCTGGCTTACCTGCGGCTGGAGGATTGTCGCACGCCCCGGGAAGAGGTGTGGTTACACTACGCAGCGGGGGACTATGTGACCCTCATGGAACTGGGCAGCGCCAGCGACTACCGGGAAGCGGTGATCTCCGTGCTGCAACACGGATTGCACCAGCCGGACAATCCCACCTACCACCGCAAACAGTGTGCCTTTGCCCTGGAGCAGATACGGGCCATGGATAATGCCCGGGAAGCCATTGAAGAGATTCTGGCGGATGATTCCCGGCGTGCAGCCGATTTTTCCGGAGAGGAACAGACTCCCCTGCCCCCACCCAGCCTGAACCCCCTGGAGCAAATGCTCCACGCGCTGCGCCAGCAGGGTGTTTATGTGGATGGCAGGCGTCTCTTTCCGGAAGTGCAGGTGGGTACCGTAACCGGACGGATTACCTACAAAAATCCGCCCCTGCAAACCTGGAGTAAAGAGGAGCGCCAGCAACGCATCCAGCCCTTTCCGGGCGAAGTGCTTTTGCAATTCGATTACC
>JALWDQ010000086.1:0-5370 GCA_027039625.1 Calditrichia bacterium
ACTTTAATGATCCTGGCATATATTTTGTAAAAAAAGGTACCGTCGAGCGGTGGTGGTTTTTCAGCAATTGTTAAATTGCCGATTATCCGAACTGGCTGGCGTGTCCTCCTGTTGGTTCTACTACTTTCATGGAAAATTATTATTTTTTACAGGGACGTTTCCCGGAAAGAATGGGCAACTTCCGGGGAAATATGCAACATGGAGAGCAAATGCTCGTGAAAAATGGGAAGAGAAAAAGCAATCTTTTTCACAAATATTTTTGATTTTTAGAAATGGTCCGGCCCGAATAGGAGGAACGCATGTTTACCGGGAATATTTATTTTTGGTTGAATGAATATTTACCAGAAACAACTTGGGAGCCACCTTTATGAAACGGGTTTTGGGGAGATGGATGGTTTGTCAAGTAGGAGGTCAAAATGAGGGTTGGGAGAGTGCTACTGGTGTTCCTGTTATTAACCGGGACACTGGTAGCTAGCGAGAACCCGAATTATCCGAATGGGGTTTTTGGAAAAGAGCTGGTGGTAAATACCACCCCCGCGGAAAAGTGGATGGATAAAAACCGGGTATCCGAGAATAATCAGCCCCTGCGGAGGGAGAGGGAGAGAGAACACTCCGGAACAGTCTCGGAAATAATGGGGAATCACACCATCTCCAATGGGTCTGCGGGAGCACCAGCACACATCTCTATAATAGAAAACTTCACTACTCGGGTTAAATCAGCAGTGCACCATCCTTCTCGTACCGATGATACCAGAATGTTGCTTCTGGCATCCGATATTCCGCATTCTGCAACTGTTCGTCAGGTGAACCAGATTCATTCCACATCTGATAAAATACCAGTTTCCCTGAATAAGTTTCAGCAAGTAAACGATGCTCCCATAGAAAGCTCTTTACTTCAGACCCAGACGAACCATGCTTCATCTCCCCGGTTAACTTCTTTCTTATCGCTCAGCAAAGGTAAGGTTCAGGTAAAAAATAGAAACAACCTTACCGGGATAAGCGATTCCCTGCTGAGCCAGAAACATCCCTTTGCCCTATTTCCCAATTATCCCAATCCGTTTAACCAGAGCACCACCATCCGTTTTACATTAACTGCACCGGCATGGGTAACACTTGAAGTGTTTAATTTGCTGGGTCAAAATGTACGCACTTTAATTAACCGAAAATTAGCTGCGGGAACTTACACATTGATGTGGGACGGATGCACCATAACCGGGTTACCAGTGGCGAGTGGAATTTACTTTTATCGCCTGAAAGCAGGAGGTTTTGCTCAAATACGAAGAATGATTTTAATGCGATAAAGCCGATGTGTAGGCTGTCCTCTGCGGCAGTTGGGGGGATTAAAAATAATTAATTTTATCGAAAATTAAATATTGTAAAAGAAATAATGGTATCCGGATTTCTGATATTTTCACGAATATTCCTCTGTAATAAGAAAACACCAATTTTATTTTCGCCCTTGTGGCTCGTGAAAAAACGTTCTTCCCGAAGACAAAGAAAAGATGTGCTTATTTGAAAAAGATTAGGCATGTTCCATTAAAATGGAGTAGGAAAGAAGGTAATTCAAATTTTTTATGAAGAATTAATAGCTGACACACGAACCAGAAACTGGGAATTTTAATTTCCAATTAAATAAACAGAAACCATGTTAAAACGGGTAGGGAAGCTATGATGAAAAAACAATTAAGGCGTTTAACTCTCTGGGTTGTAATAATTTTTATTGGTATTTTGGGAGCTTCGGTAGAGGAACAGTCTGGTTTGAAAAAAAGCGAGTTTCGGAAAATTAATATTACTCCAGGTGATTACAGTTTATACAATATCAACCGGATTGCTGGATGGAATAAGCGGGATGGTTTTTCGGGGAACAATCCTTACACACAGAGAAGTGGAGTGTGGTATCCGCGGGGTACCGCTACGGTGATTTTTGCAGATGGATTAATGTGGGGAGGAGTTCCGGATACCAGCGTTAAGAAATTACCACGGGTGGGAGGGTCAACCTATATTTCAGGCTGGCAACCGGGACGCATTATTTCCACCGGGGTAGCCCCATCCCCGAATGACCCGGCTATACGCATTTACCGCATTCGGGGGGATTGGCAATCGGCTTCTTTCGAAGAGTTGCGACAGGATGCCGCAGAATTATGGAACACACCACCGGAGGAGGTAAATGAATATCAGGTGGAGATGCTGCGGAACCTGTACCAGAAAGACTGGGAGGAATGGCCCACCGATTGGGGTGCACCGTTTTACGATTTAAATGGAAATGGAACATACGAGCCGGAACAAGGAGAAACTCCCGGCTTACTGGGAGCCGATCAGGTACTCTGGTTTGTGGTGAACGATCTGGATGCGGATCGCATGCTGGGATTGTACGGTTCCCTGCCGGTGGGGCTGGAAATGCAGGTTACCAAATGGGCCTATCGAGATTCCGGTGCCGTGGGAGATGCCGTCTTCCAGCGTTACATTTTGGTGAACAAATCCGTAACGACCATGGATTCCATGTTTATCTCTTACTGGATGGATGTGGATGTAGGGGATTATACCGATGATTTGGTCGGTTGCGATTCCCTCCTCAATCTGGCTTATGCTTACAATGGAAATCCGGTGGACGAAATGTATCAGCAGTTTGGTCTGCCACCGGCAGCCATTGGATGTGTACTGCTGGAAGGTCCCAAAGGCGAAAATAGCGTACCGCTCCCCATGACCTCTTTTGCTTATTTTGCCTCGGGTAGTAATATAGCGGACCCCAAGTTTCACAATTATACCGGCACCCGTCAGTGGTATATGTTGATGAACGGATTTACTCCCAACTGGGATCCCGATAATCCCACAGTGGGAGAGCCCTATCTCCATTTAACCGGGCCTCTGGCCGGACGACCTACCCGCTTCCCATTCAACGGAGATCCCTTAAGTGGTCTGGGAGATCTGGATGGACAAAGGGAGAGTTTGCTTCCCGGAGCGCGACGGATGGCCCTATCCAGCGGTCCCTTTCGCCTGGCACCTGGCGATACCCAGACGGTAACCCTGGCTCTGGTAGGGGGAAGCGATCCCCGGGGAGATTACCTTTCTGCCGTGCAAGCGCTAAAGAAAAATGTTCGAAACGTAATTCAATTTTATAAAACAGATTTTTTTATTCCAGAACCGGAGTATCGGGTAGAATTTCCGGATAATTCTCATAGCCGTTTTGTTTTTAAGGTGAATCTTACTGAAATCCCCGATGTGCAATCCGCTCGGTTAATGGGATATTCTTTATTAAATGATGAACCGGATTTTGAGCTTCAACTTTTTGATGATGGAGCCCATAACGATAGCCTGGCGGGCGATGGCATCTGGGGAAACGGGATGGAAGTTACCAATCGGAAGCATCCTTATGGTGTGGATCTGGTAGTTCAGAGTTCCAGTAAAACGCAGGAATACCAAAATATCATCCCGAGGCTGACATTGCGTCCGGCTCCATCACTTCTCAACTGGCGTGTGGTGTGGGAGAACGGGCGTCCCGATGGGCGAATTAATCAGGGAGAAAAAGTGCATCTGATTTTCGACATTTTTAATCCCGATGGGGTGAATCCCATCGAAAATTTTAAAATCTTCAACTTTTCTTCTAACATTTTTCACTTTACAGTGTCCTATTCCGGTGTCATCCCTCCCGGTGGGCAGGTGAGTCTGGATTCCAGTACCTATCTGGAATTGTGGGCTCCCCAGAGCGGCGAGCAGGTAGAATTGCGTTTCCGGGAATTCTGGGACCATCAATTTAAAAACACAATGGTCAGTTTACCTTTAATCCGCTGGAAGCCCAACGTGATGCGGGGCGATACTCTACCGGTGGAAATAGTTTCCGGAAGCTCTCGGGGTGTAGTGCCCGTGGTTACCTCTCCTTCGGAACTTACGGGACACCGCTACGCTATTTCTTTTACCGGGGATGTAGAGCAACCGCCGATTTACTGGCGATTGTACGATTTAACGTTGGGACGGCGTTTGCTCAACGACATTCCCGTAGCTGAAGACGACCGCACCGATTTTCCGATAGTGGATGGTATTGAGTGGCGGGTGTTTACTCCACCAGCGCAGTTGCTGGCTGTGGTGGAGGTGGCCAATCAGGATGGACCTCTGCCACCGGAGGAATGGGACGAAACGGGGGCTCCCTATCATGGAAATAACGTATGGCAGGACCCCAGCGCCAGTAGCGATGTGAATCGATTTCTCATCAGTACCGTTAGTTTTCACGGATGGGACGCTTTGTTAGATATTTCTCCAGGTCATTCACCAATTCCTTATGTTTTCTATGATGATTATGAGATTCGTTTTACCGACGAAGGTGGCATTTACGTCTGGTGGTACGAGGATGATAGTTGGGATACTGTGCCATTTGAAGTCTGGGATGTGGGTTCGGGTACCTATCAGGATACCACAGATGATGTGCGTGCCCTGACTGGCGGTTTTTCTGGATATACTGCCACCGGCTCTGGCGGTTTCCGTTACGATTTCACCGATCCTTTCAGCGATTTACCAGCCACGGATTGGATCGAAATTCGGGTACCATTGGATTCTTTGGGAAGCTACGAGAGATTCTATCAGGATGTAACCGGTGGTGCCCCCACGCTGGATTGGTGGGAGCACTCGGTTGGGGTGCTCAAAGATATTATTTTCTGCGATTATGCGGGAAATAATGTGTTACCTGCTTCCGGCACGATAATTCGTTTTATTACCGGTAAAGCCAGTAAACCGGGGGATTCGCTTCTGGTGCAGGCTCCCACCGCCCATCGGGATTCTCTCTATGGTCTGGCGGTTAGCTATCAGCTTTCCCAGAACTATCCCAATCCCTTTAATTCCACCACCACCATTTATTATTCCGTTGCCGGTGAAGAACATGGGAGCATCGAGGGGCCACCCGTTGTGCATGTAAAAATGGAAATTTTCAATGTTCTGGGGCAACGGGTAAAAACGCTGGTGGATGAAAACATTCCGGAAGGCGAATATCTGGTGCGCTGGGATGGCACCAACCAGCAGGGTACTCCCTTGGCTTCGGGGGTGTACATTTTGCGCATGACCGCCGGTGGTAAAAACTGGATTCGAAAAATGGTGCTTATTCGATAACAGCGGAGTGGAGAAGTTCTAAAAATTTTTATTTTCAAAAATATAGGAAGAATTTCCAGATAAATCATTGCAGGCCACGAAGTGGCCGAAAGATATTAGCCCATGACCTTCAGCCATGGGAAAAATTTTAACCACGAATCACACAAAAAAGCGTTTACCAATGGATTTTTGCACACGAATTAAAAGAATTTGTATTTGCCCACGAATCACACGAATGGACACGAATAAAAAGTAATAATATGATTAGGTTATAGAAAAAACAGCTCAATTACTTGT
>JALWDQ010000087.1:0-1746 GCA_027039625.1 Calditrichia bacterium
GCGTAAATGATGCTGCGGCTGGAAGCAATCAGTGCGTTTTGTCCCTTTTTATCGGTACCGAACTGAACTGCCGTGTACAGGTTGCCACCCTGGGCTCCAATGCCCGGAATCAGAAAGGGGAGCCTGGGGGAAATTTCCCGCAGGCTGCTCATGTCCTCGGGATGAGTTGCGCCCACCACCAGCCCGCAATTTCCATAGTCCAGATGCCACTGGTTTACCTGTCGGGCAACGGCCATGTACAGCGGCTCGGAGTCGGTGCTCAGGTACTGGAAGTCCCGAGAACCGGGATTGCTGGTGAGGCACAGGATGAAAACCCCTTTCTCCTGAAATTCCAGAAACGGGATGACGGAATCGCTTCCCATGTAGGGGGATACGGTGATGGCATCGAAGGAGTAGGTCTGGAAGTAGGTTTCGGCATATTTGCGGGCGGTGTTGCCAATGTCTGCCCTTTTGGCGTCGGCGATGATGAGCACATCCGGGGGGATGATGTTGAGCGTTTTTTCCAGCAATTGCCAGCCGGGTACTCCCAGCGATTCGTAAAAAGCAATGTTGAGTTTAAATGCCACGGCAAATTCGGCGGTAGCCTGCACGATTTCCCGATTGAATTTCCACAGTGGATCCCGTTCGTTGAGCAGGATAGGCGGGATGCGCTCGATGTCGGTATCCAGACCCACACATACCAGGGAATCTTTGGTTTTTATCAGGCGATTCAGTTTTTCGATGAACATCTGTTTCCCACCGTATTTCGGAAAAAAATAAGCGAATTATGCGGCATAAACAAATTGATTTTGAACTCCCTTTGGGAGGAACGAATGTGGGGGTGTGAATTTGATTTCCACAGAAAAACCCAACCGGCAGAAATGTTGTCTCGAAGGGAAAATTAGGGTTGTTTCCGGGATGATATAAGATTGTTGCAATAAATTTCATTCTGTCCCTTACGGGACGGGAAAATTTTTTATTGGTATTTTTCCCACAAATCGAATTTGTGGGCTATGGGCATTCCGTCCCTTACGGGACACTTGTGTTCAGGGTTGTCATTGCAAGGATCCCGCACTGGCGGGAGACGAAGCAATCTCTTCCAAAATGTTAAGGATTGCTTCGCTCCATTACATTCCGCTCGCAATGACATGCTGATTGTCATTCCGCACCCGGCTTTTTCGGGCCAAGAAAATTGGTGCCAACAAAAAAATGTTTGTCCCGAAGTCCCGAAGGGACAATTGAAAACGGATTTACCTAGGAACGACAAATAATATTTGTTATAAAAAAGTTGAGATTAAAGGAAACATCCTGAAAAGAAGAAGAATTGCTGGCTACGTCGATTAATCTTCAGCCAGTCCCAGCACTTCGCGGATGTGTTCCCACAAAAACCCCTTCCCCTGCAGGAAGCGCACCAATTTCTCCCGGCGTTTGGCAGGGGTGAGGTGGGATTTGTGCTTCAGAAATTTTTCCGCAAGCTGGCGAATAAACTCCCGTTCCAGCTCCTCGGGGAAGAGTTCATCCAGCAGGTTGTCGCACATTTCCCGGGGAATTCCCCGGGTTAGCAGTTTTTGCCTGAGCATCGCCCGTCCTATAGGGCGTAACCGGAGTTCGTTCTGAATAAACAGACGGGCAAACTGCTCGTCGTTCACCAGCTCCAGCCGTTCCAGATCTGCCAGGGTGGCTTCCACCACGTCCTTACGGTATCCTTTCTCTCGTAGTTTACGAGAAAGTTCCTGGCGACTATGGGGACGGATGCTCAGGTAACGC
>JALWDQ010000088.1:0-1745 GCA_027039625.1 Calditrichia bacterium
GTTCGGCCCGGGTAAGCTTTTCCCCCACCAGAGGATGCAGTGCCACGATGGTACCACGTTCCTGGGAATATGACATCTGTGGTACCATACACATCAGCATCCCTACGACCAAAATTCCCGAGAAAAACTTGAGTTTCATGATGACACCCTTACATTTAAATGAAATGACCTTCTTCAAAATATCCCTTCATAAAACTTCTGTTCTCATCTATCCAACTTTTCTTCCACAATTTTAACAGGATTTTGCACCCGGGGAATTAACCCAATCCACCAACACCTTCAAGTTCAAGTAGCAAACGGCTCGATATCCGTTCATTTATGAAACGGAACAAAGAATCCAAATGATTCATTCCGCTTCATCACCAACCAATGCAATTCTGCATCAGCAATAAAAGCTAACCCCCGATAATCGCCATCCCAGGGCGAACCACACTGGGAGATGGTAAAAGTGGAAATGTTATACAGATTTTTCCGGACATCGATGATTTCGATTTTCCCCGTAAACTGACAGCCCCAATTATTTCCGCCAGAAAAATTACCTGTATTGCTGATATCCAGATAGGTCACCGCATTATCACCGGTATATTCCCAGTGCCCGGCCACTGCCGATAATGATGAGGCAAGCTGGTACATCGAATCCAGAGCCGTCATCACCAGATCCCCACGCCCCTGCAAGGGTGGAGCCGTACCGGAAAATTGGGCTACCAGACTGTACCACGTTTTTCCGTTCTGGGTCGTTTCCAATATTCTTCCATTAAAAATGTTCAAAACGCCACAAGAATTTCCAAGAGTGTCGTAGAGACTCAAATTACCCTGAATTGCACCCTGTGCTTTGAATAAATCACCGTAAGCGAGAATACGATAGAATGGTTCTTCGGGACTTAACGTAAGAATAAACGTTTCCCCGGTAGGTGCAATAACGCCCGAAGCCACAATCTGATTGGTGGAATCTTTCTCTTTGAGCATGAAACTTCCCAACCAGAATCCATCCATTGCGTGAATCTGGGGTTGGGGTTCTGGTTCCGTGGAATGTTTATTGCAACCCACGAACAAACCTATCCATCCCACAAAAACAAACATTACGAAAAAAGCCAGAATCCCTTTTCTCATCGTCTTCATGACTTCCCCCCTTTTTTCATTCAGGAACCTTACAGAAACAGGCTCCCTGCGTTATCAATTAAACCTCAGGCCACCATGGGAACTTCACGAATGAGTTGCCCGCGAATGCGCCGGAAAATCTCCTCCAGATTGGGCCCGGTGATGGTCAACCCGTGATTTTTCAGTCCCACTACTGCACGATGGGGTTCCGGAGTACGCCGCAGCAGCGCTACCACCTCCTGCGCCAGTTCTACCGTACCGCAAGGGTGATTCTGCCGCGTGCTCAGCACCCCATTCATCCAGGCATGCACATGGACAATGGCACCCACCCGGGGGAATTCCCGGTAAATCAGGGCGTGTTCCACCGCATCCACAGAAACGCGCGCCCGGGGATCGTAATCCGGCGGCACGCTTACCAGCACCGCGCCTCTTTCTTCATCCACCCCCTTCACCAGCAACACCTCCCGACCGATTGCTCCGATGCGGGCTTTGTTAATTCCCCGGGCAGTCATCCAGAAGGTGGTTTCTCCCAGCTCGGGAATCGATTCCCGGGCGCTAAGATTGCCGTAACTAAGCCCTTTTACCTGAAACAGGTGGTACAGGTGTTCCAGGTCCTCGGGACTCAAAAACTGGCGCAGCGGGAAAGG
>JALWDQ010000089.1:0-1742 GCA_027039625.1 Calditrichia bacterium
TGTCAATTCGTGTAATTCGTGGTTAAAAATAAATTCTTTTCATTCGTGGGCAGATAATTCGGGGTTAAATTTTTGACGATACCTTCCTAAAGGTTCGGTTTTCCATTGTGCCTTTTCTGGCCTCTGCGTTTTCTGTGCATTCTGTGGTCTTATTTCCTTTTGTGGTTCCAAAGATCAATTCAAAATTAGCTCTTCTTCTCTTTAAAAAGGTAAATAAAAAAATCCCGTTGTTGGAAGAGGCAATTTTATAATTGTAAATTGGGTTTTTAGAAAATGAAGAGAAACATTGAATGGAGCGGAGATATTAGACGAAAGGAAATCTGGTATGGGCAATTTCGTGAAGTACTATTTTCCGGCGCTGGCGTGGACGGTGCTGATTTTTGTTCTCTCCTCTATTCCCAACCTGAAGGGTCCGGATCTGGGATTTAGCTGGCAGGATAAATTGGAGCACTTTCTGTTTTACGGGGTGTATGGTGTTACTTTAATTCGAGCATTTTATTTCCAGGGACGATTTACGCAACTGCAAAAACAGGCTCTTCTTTTTGCCATCTTTTTTGGAATTCTGTATGCCATTTCGGACGAGATTCACCAGTATTTTGTGCCGGGGAGGAAGATGGATGTCCTGGACGTGCTGGCCGACTCCCTGGGTGTGGCGGCAGGTGCCTGGTTGTATGCTCGACTTTTTCTGAATAAGAATAAAGCAATTTTGTTTAAATGAACGACCGAGCAGATTCCGTTTCCACGTAGGGTAAATTTTCTAAAATTTTCTGCATCCTTTGGGTGGAGTACGGAATCTAATAGTGTGAAAATTCCGGAATTGGTGCTATCGTAGAGCCACCTGCTGGGTTGATTTCACCATTCCGGGAAATCGAAAATCCGGAAATTAAAATGGGCTAAATAGACGAATGTTGTTTGTAAAATAAACATTGTAACGGAAGGAGATATGGATGGCACAGATAAATGCGGATCAGGTCAGGGAAGTCCTTTCCCGAATTAAATATCCGGGTTTTACCCGGGACATTGTGTCGTTTGGTGTGGTGCAGAATATCGAGGTGGGAGACGATCGCCTCACGGTAACGCTTAAATTTACTACCAAGAACGAACAAACCAAGACCGAGATTAAAGATTCCATCCAGAAGACGCTGGAAAGCACTTTTCCGGAGTACAAGGTGTTTGTCGTGGAAAGCATCCCCAGCGTTAAGCTGAAAGCGAAAAAGAGCAGCGACGATCCTTGGGCCGACCGGGAGGAAATCCCCGGAATTAAAAATATTCTGGCCGTAGCTTCTGGTAAAGGGGGTGTCGGGAAGAGCACGGTTGCCACCAATCTGGCCATTGCCCTGGCACAGCACGGACTGAAGGTTGGGCTGATGGACAGCGATATTTACGGCCCCAGCGTGCACATTATGATGGGCATTGAGGAACGACCCGCGGTCACTCCGGATCAGAAAATCATTCCGCTGGAGAAATTTGGCATCAAGATGATGTCCATGGGATTTCTGGTGGATCGAGATGCCCCGCTCATCTGGCGCGGGCCGCTGGTGATGAAGGCGGTGGAGCAGTTCCTGCGCGATGTGGTGTGGGGCGAACTGGACGTGCTGGTGATTGATTTGCCCCCAGGAACCGGCGATGCGCAGCTTACTCTGGTGCAAAAAACACCCCTCACGGGAGCAGTTATTGTCACCACTCCCCAGGAGGTGGCGCTGGTGGATGCCCGCCGGGGATTGAAGATGTTCCAGAAAGTA
>JALWDQ010000090.1:0-1742 GCA_027039625.1 Calditrichia bacterium
AAAAGACATCTTTTTTTGTCTGCGGAGAATGCGGATACCAGAGCCGGAAATGGCTGGGAAAATGTCCGGAATGCGGTCAATGGGACAGCCTCAACCAGCAGCAGCCGGCCATAACAACGGCGGCCCCTGAAACCGTTTCCCGGCCGCAACCTCTTTCCTCTTCCAAAACCGCTGTCCACAACAGGATGATCAGCGGTATCGGCGAGCTTGACCGGGTCCTTGGCGGCGGCATTGTCCCCGGTTCCATGGTCCTGATCGGCGGTGATCCCGGTATCGGCAAATCCACCCTGATCCTGCAACTGCTGGCAGCGCTGGCAAGCAAACAATGCCCGGTCCTCTACGTGACCGGTGAGGAATCGGCCCGCCAGGTATCCATGCGGGCGCAAAGATTGCAGGCAGCCGATAATAGCAATATATTTCTTGCCACCGAAACCTGCGTCGAATCCATAGCGGCCATGGCTGCGGAGATGACACCCTCTCTTCTCGCGGTTGATTCCATCCAGACCATGTTCACCCGGGAAGCTGCCTCGGCGCCGGGCTCCATCACCCAGGTGCGGGAGTCAACGGCCCGTCTGGTGACCCTGGCCAAGACCTCTGACATGCCCGTGCTGCTGGTCGGCCATGTTACCAAGGACGGCACCATTGCCGGACCCAGGGTCCTTGAACATATGGTGGATACCGTTCTCTATTTTGAAGGGGACCGGGGGCAGCCGTTTCGCATCTTGAGGACGGTAAAAAACAGGTTCGGCTCAACCAATGAAATAGGGGTTTTTGAGATGAAGGAATCGGGCCTGGCCGAGGTGGCAAACCCGTCGGCCCTGTTTCTTGCCGAACGTCCGGTCAACGTGCCCGGTTCCGTGGTAATGCCAAGTATGGAAGGAACCCGGCCGATTCTGGTTGAGGTGCAGGCCCTGGTCAGCCCATCCAACCTGGGCACCGGCCGCAGAACGGCAATCGGCGCCGATCCACAGCGGCTGGCCCTGCTGACGGCTGTGTTGGAAAAAAAACTGGGGCTGACACTCTTTGATCATGATATATTTCTAAATATTGCCGGCGGCATCCGTATCGACGAACCGGCCCTGGACCTGGGAGTGGTGGTGGCCCTGCTTTCCAGCCTGTTTGAAAAGGTGGTGGATCCAACAACCGCTGTCTGCGGCGAGGTAGGACTGGCCGGCGAGATACGGGCGGTCGGTCAAATGGAAATGCGGTTGCGGGAAGCCGACCGGTTGGGATTTACGACCTTTCTCATGCCCAAATCCAGTTATAAGCGGCTGGAAAAAATACCTGAAAGCGGTATGAACATCCATGGTGTTGCCACAGTACAAAATCTGGTCGAACTTCTTTTCCAAAAGGGGTAAAATCAGATGTTACGACCATTTTTCATAATCAGCAACCAGCCGCCGGTCGAAAATTACCTGTATTTCACAACTGGAGTGCCCACAGATGGATTTTAAAGACATTTTTACTCGTACCTGGAATCTGTTTGTCGCCAATTTACCGGCCCTGATTCTTTTAACCCTGGTCTATATTGCTGTTTCCGTCGTCTCTTTCGGAATTATGGCGCCGGTGTTGACGGCAGGATACATGCAGTCGCTTCTGCTATTTATCAGAGAGGGACGCAAACCGTTAGTTCGTGATCTTTTCGGCCAGATGCGCCTGTTTTTTCCCCTGCTTGCCTTTCTGGTGGCCATTGTTCTGATGGTGAGTATCGGTTTTGGTGTTCTGGTTATTCCCGGTATCGT
>JALWDQ010000091.1:0-1742 GCA_027039625.1 Calditrichia bacterium
GCAAACCCATCAGCACCAGGAAGGCATCCCGAATCATACTTTCGATGGCAATGTGAACGCCGTAAACAGAAACTGCTCCCAGATGCACCAATCCGCTAAAGAGCACTCCGCCGATAATTCCCAGCAGAAACAGGAGATTGTGCAACCCTTTTACTTCCATTTTGAAACGGCGGGTTTTGCCTCTGCCCATTTTGTATTCTTCAATGATTTCTATTTCATCCATCCCTTCAGGCACTTCAAAATGGTAAGCTTTTAAATGCATCTTTTTGTGCCAGCCTTCTTTCCGAAACATCAAGGTATCCATCAGGAAGAAAATGAAAAAGAGTATGCCGGAAAGAAGCGCCATTTCCGGAAAGATTTTAAACGTCCAGAAAAACGGTACGTGGTGCAGGAAACCCAGAAAGAGTGGCGGATCGCCCAGGGGCGTTAACGAACCTCCGATGTTGCTTACCAGAAAGATGAAGAAAATGATAATGTGCACTTTGGATTTACGAAATTTGTTCATGCGAATCACCGGGCGGATGAGCACCATGGAAGCGCCGGTGGTACCAATCCAGGATGCCAGAAAGGTACCGATAAACAGCATCACCAGATTGGCGATGGGCGTACCGGCGGGAGCACCTTCCACCAGAATCCCTCCGGCAACGGTAAAGAGTGCCCACAATAAAATAATGAAGGGAATGTAATCGGTCAGGTAAATATGGAGAATTTCGTGAAATGCCTCTCCCTGATAGGCATAGAGAAAGGGAATGGCAAAAAGGAGTCCCCAGAAAGCCGACACTTTTCCATAATGATGATGCCAGAACTCCGGTGCCACCAGCGGAAAAATGGCGATGGAGAGTAATATTCCGATAAAGGGAATGACACTCCAGAGGGGAAGCTGCGAGCCCAGGGAAAATTCCGCTTCTTCGGCATGTTCGGCGATGGCTTCGGTGTGTGCGCCGGATTCACCCGATTGAGCCTGCTCGACCTGGGTGGTAGCGGCAGGGTCGGGAGCGTGTTGCGCCAGAAGCGAACCCACTTGCAGAAAAAGAATGAGGATTAATGTTCCATAGAACAACCAAGGACTACGAAATTTACTCATCGTGTACCCTTTCCGTATTTGCTCTTTATATTGTAAAAATTCGGCGTGTAATCTATAAAGTTTATTATTATTTTCAAAAGAAATATTTACAAAATGAAAATAGCGTTTGGACGAAAAGGCAATTAATTATGCGAAGGAGTTTGTTATGAGGCGAATCCAGGTTTTGCTTTTGGTGCTGTGCTTAAATGTGCTGGTTCTGGCAGGCCGTCCCATTCAGTTCGAGGATATGTTTGCTATGGGACGGGTGAGCGATCCCCATATTTCCCCGGATGGTCGGTGGGTGGCGTATGTGGTGACCTTTTACGATATTGAGAAGAACCGGGGAAACAGCGATATTTTTCTGGTGAGTAGCGATGGAAAAACGGTGCGGCGCCTCACCTATCACGAGAAGGCAGATTTTTCTCCCCGCTGGTCGCCCGATGGCTCGGCGCTGGCGTTTATTTCCACCCGGGAAGGGAGCCCTCAAATTTATTTATTGAATATGCGCGGCGGTGAGCCCCGAAAGCTGACCGATATTGCCACGGGAGTGGGTGGTTTTGTGTGGTCGCCGGATGGAAAGTACCTGGCAGTGGAAACCGAAATGCTTCCGGAGGCAAAGTCACCCCGGGAGAGTGTGCAGCAGGAAGAAGAGTGGAAGAAGACCCACGGCAGCGGACGG
>JALWDQ010000092.1:0-5355 GCA_027039625.1 Calditrichia bacterium
AATCCGCCAATGGGAACAAACGGAACGTTCACACCATCAATTTTTCCCGGCATTGTCTCTCACCTCCTTTCGTGCCCTGTTTTCAATGATTATTCCAGAATCTCGTACACATCGCTCATCGCCAGTGTGAGGTCTCCCACCAGCAATTCCGCACCATTGTAGCCGTAGCGCACTCCCGTAATGGTTCCCACCATGTAGGTTTGCACCGAAACGGGATTGCCTTCTTCATCGCTGGCCTTTACCCGGAAGTGGTAGGTTCCCTGTCCCAGAGCAATTCCGGCATTGTCTTTACCATCCCAGGTGTAGCTTTGCTCGCCCTTCCCAACGTTGTCCAGCGTAATGGTGCGCTTTACCTGATCATTCTCATCCAGAATCTCGATGGTTACTTTCTTCGCCTTGCTGCTCAAATCGTAATGCAACGTGGCTTCACCACTTTCCCCCAGATAAATCTGGTTCCCCGTGGCTTTCACGGTTTTTCCAATAACGGTGGCAGCCAGGGTGTTGTTGATGGATGTGGTGAGCAGGTAATTGGCATCGATACTGTTTTTCAGTTCCTGGTGAATATTCTGCAACTGCTCCACGCTGCTAAACTGAGCCAGTTGTGCACTGAATTCCGTTCCTTTCATGGGATTCAGCGGATCCTGGTAATTGAGCTGAGTAATCAGCAATTTCAGGAAGTCGTCTTTGCCCAGAATTTTATCGTTGGTGGAAGTTTGTGCGTTGAATCCCAGTCCCTGAATGCTCGTCCCTGCACTGATGTTGCTCATCCTTGAATCACCTCCTTTCATGCAACATATTCGAACGTGCTGTAATGAAACTTTAGTTTATGTGAATCTTTCTGCGTCGTGTTAGTTTCCGCTGGTTCACCTGCCAGATTTCCTTTACCGGTGTGTGGGAGTTGCCGTGGCGTCTGTCCCGAAGGCTGGTGGCGGGAATCGCCCGCCTGTTGATGCATGACCTGCACCTCCACCCGCTCCAATTGGATGTGCATCTCCTGCAGCTTCTGGGTTAATTCCGGCAGATGCTGCACCATCAGGCGGTGAGCTTCGGGAGTAGCAACTTCCACCCGCCCGGAAAGCTTTTCATCCTGCATGGTGAGCTGGATTTTGACCATCCCCAGGCTTTCGGGACGCAATTCCAGAAACATCTCCTGAACCCCATTGCGGAGTGCCAGGTGGAAAGAACGGGCTACCTGGCGAATGATTTCCATCGGCTGGGGGAGGGAATTTGCCCGGGAAGACGGAAATACCGTGCGCGGCGTTCGCGAGGCCAGCCGATGGGGCGAAGGATGAAACCCCACCGCTTCGGATTTTGGGGGTAGATGGACGCCTTCTCGGGTTCGAGGCGCCGTTTTCTCCCCCTGGGGTGCTTCCGGAGGATGAACCTCTGAAGAACCCGGTGAGGAGAATTCCTTTTCTGGTGCGGAGGGTGCTTCCTCCCGGGGAGAAGCAGCCGGGAGCGGCTCTTCGGTTCCGGAAGAAGGAGCAAACATCCGCGGTAGCTCGGTTTTGAATTCCCGGGTCGCTGGCGCAGTGGAGTGGTTTGTACCCTCTGCTTTCTCCGGGTGAACTGAGGAAGTTTTTAACGCAGATTTTCGGTTGTTTTCCCGCACCGGAATGGAAACGCCCGATGTTGGTTCTGAGCTGGTTAAATTCCCTGATAAAATTCCGGGTGAAGCCGCCCCACCCGCGGAAGATGTCTGCGGAAAGGGCGTTGGTGGAGTCTCGGATTTACCCGGGGAGGAAGTGGAAATCGGGCGGAACGCCGGGCTCTCGGAACTATGCACCGGATTTTCTCCGGCGGAAGATGAGGATGCGAATTGCCCGGAGGGGTTCGCCTCTGCTGAAGCCCCGGAAGGGGAAAACGAATTCCGATGGGGAATTCCTGCTTTGGGCATGGATTGTCCGGCAGATTCCCCCCATTCTTCCGAGGAGAGAAAGAGCAGGTGGAGCGCCCCGGAAGTAGTGTTGCGAGGTACGGTAGAAGAAAATGTTTGTGCCCGAACTGTCGGGTTAGAATCCGGTGATTCCGGTACTCTTTTTATTCCCGGAATGCTCTCCAGAGTTTCTCTTTGAAGTTGGTTGCCGGGGTGGAAATTGTTCTGAAGTCGTGTCGCATTTTCTTCTCCGGACGGGGTTTTTTGTTGTTGAGGAGCAACTTCCTGAGCAGGTGAAGTATTCCCCCCTGTTGAGTTTCGGGTACCCTGGAGGGGAGATGCCTCTGATGTAAGAAAACCGTTTCTCGGCAACGGATGAACCGGATTTTCCGGGGGAATTCCCGTCTCGGTGCTGAACCGGAAAACCGTTTGATGAGCCGGTGGCTTTCCCGAAACTTCTGTCCCTCCCGTTTTTGACGAAGCGGCTTCCCCGGATGGCTGTGCTGTGGGATTCCAATCCTGAGAAGGGAATTCCCCCGGGGAGAAGTGCGCTGACTGTGGGGAAGAGGAAGTGCTCTTTGTCCCCTCCCACGAAACGAATTTTGGGGTGGTGCGCACGAAAATTTCGAACAGTGAGCGTGGTGGCTGAAAGGATTCCGGATTCTGCGGATTTTGCGGGATTCCCTTCCCGGAAGGAGGTCTCCCTCCGGGCGTCTCCACCACGTTCGGGGATGTTTGTGCTCCGGATAGCGGAATGGGAGAGACTAACGGCTCTTGCGGCGGTTTGGAATAAGTACCTCCAGAGAAGTTCTGTCCTGCAGAAAACTCCCCGGATTGCGGCGCTTTTCCTTTCGTCCACAATGGCGGCAGCGGGCTACCAGAAGCGTGTTTCCCCGTTTCGGGGTTAATGGAGTTTGGGTTAACTGTCCGAAAGGTGAAAGACCGGCTATCGGTTAAAATAGGTTCTCGCCCGGAGCTGTTCCCCGGGGTTTGTCTGCTTCTGTTATGGGACGACTCGGGGTGCGATTCGGTGGCGTTCCGGGAAGAATCCGGAAAAGCCCCCGATTGTGTAGTGCCTTTCGGTAAATCAGTGCCCCCGGAGTTGAAATTAGAAGATACCGTATCCCTGCCCGAAAGAGAAAGCGACCCCTTCCCGGTGGTTGTCCGAAGTTCGGCGCTCTGCTCCGTTACTCCGGTAATTTCCGGCGAGGCGCTGACAGAGTTGGGATGTGCTGTGGTGGTAATAACGGAATTGTTTGCCTGAGCCACCGCAGGCGCATTTTCTTCAGAAAACAGGGGAGTGGTGCTGGTAAAATCCCATTGGTGCACAGCACCCTCGAGCTTTTCCACCGGGGAATTCCCGGGAGTAAACTCCAGTTGCAGAACTTTTCCCGCGGCATCAGGAATGGTTAACTGAATTGGTTCCTCAACCGTCCCGGAAATGGGGTGGGGAGAAGTCCCCTGCACTACGGAAGCGGGGAGTGTGAGAAACCCCGGTTCGCTGCTCCCGGGAAGCGAAAGGGGCATAGTTATCCGGTTTGGCGAAATTTTGTCCTGAACCGCCGGTGTTTTTTCAGCGCCGGTTGGGGACAATTGCAGAAGAGAAGAGACTCCGGCTGTGTCCGCTGCTTTTAAAGAAGATTGCTTTTCCGGCGTTCCTGCGGCATTCCCTTTTTCTTTTTCCACCACCCGCAGAGAGGCGAGCCGATACACCGTTTGTCCTTCCCGATGCTGCAAAACGATAATCAGGGTGTTTTTCGGGTCAGTGGTACTAATGGCAGATGGCATTCCTTCGCTTTTTGCCGGAGTGGAGGAAAGCTGCTGGAAAAGCTGCCGAAACCCGGGAGAAATTCCGACGGCAATTTTGGGGAGTGAAGCCGCTTCCTTCCCCGAATGGGAAGGAACCGTTTGCAATTGCTTGAGAATGTGACGAAACCGGGAAATCCCGGGAAGTTCCGGTACCATCCGTGGGAGCTTCCGGGGGAAGGAAATGCTTTTTCCCTGGGGGAAAAAAGATGCGATTAGATTCCATAAATTGTTGTTTTTCTGTGCGAACATCCTGTTCGATTACCTCGTTCTTCCTGAACGTTTTTATCATCACTTCTCATAATCGGGGGATTTCCCCGAAGCTTAAGTTAATAAATGGGATGATTCCTCACGAATATCCCGGGAGAAAAAATAATGGTTTTGATCATTTGCAAACTAAACTCTTCAACGTGCATCCATTTGTTCGGTGAACGATACCCGGGAACGGGTGTTTATTCCAGACTGGCCATTGTTTTACTGATTTCAATGGCTTTATTGGCGTCCATAGCCGCCAGTACTTTGGCTGCCTGGCGTTTCTTCATGGCCGCAATAATTTCGGCAGCCTTGCGCGTATCAAATCCCGAGAGAATGGTGGCAGCATCTTCGGGAGCCATGTTCTCGTAAATTTTGGCAATTTGTTTGATTTTCGCCTGCGCTTGCTGCTGTGCCTGCTGGTTTTCCCGGGTCTGTTGTTCTTTAAGCTGCTCGTATTCCTGCTGGTAGCGAGCCACCACCTGTTTCAAACTATCCAGTTCGTTTAACAGACTATCTTCTTCCACGTATTCGCTGATGTCGGCTTCCAGTGAATCCACTTCCAGACTGTCGTACAAAGCCAGAGAATCTGCCGCTAGGCTGTCTGCTGCGACCGGAGCAGGCTCTTCGTACATCATTCCCAGAATAAGCGTCATCACGGTTAAAATCACAACAAATGTAAAGGAAAAGAAAATAATGATTTTCACCATTTTTTCACCTCGCGGTGTTTATCTCGATTTTATCATGCACCCGGCTCCATGCGATTACAAATCCGGAATCCTATGGTCGACTGCCAATGATAGCCAGTTCGTCCAGCAACATCTGTTCTTCTTTGCGCACGGTTTCCAGGTAGCTGTTGCGGTATTTTTCTTTCAACTGAGCCAGAATTTTGCGCTCTTTTTGCTGCTCCATCAATAAGCTGCGAATGTCTTCGATTTTGCGTTCAATCTCCCGAATTTTTTCTTCCTGCTGGTTAATGGAATCCATAATCTGGTAAAAGTAATCGTATTCCATCTGAATCTGAGCAGCGCTTTCGTCATCCATTCGTTCCAGCTTGCGGGATTGCTGAACCAGCGTATCCTGCAGTGTGGCCAGTTCCTCTTCTGCTCTGGTTTTCAGCTTTTGGTGAAACGCCAGATCGCGCTGCGTTTTGCGAATGACCTGTTCTTTTACATCCAGCACCTTCTGCAGCCTGAATTTAAATTTTTTCATCTCATCCTGTCCCTGATGTTTTTCCGGCATTCCTGCCTGCCTTATTTATGTTCGACTTAATCGTTCATTAATTGAATCAGTGCCTGCACGCTCTCTTCCAGTCGGCTGGATTCGTTAATGTTCTGGCGCAGGAACTGATTGATGGCGTTAATTTTTTTGATGGAGTAATCCACTTTGGGATTACTTCCTTTAACGTAAGCACCGATGTT
>JALWDQ010000093.1:0-5352 GCA_027039625.1 Calditrichia bacterium
GATTTCCCTTTTGCCCACCGCATTTTGTGTCGGGGCTCTTTTCCCATTTATCATCCAGGTAGTTAAAAACACGGATGGTGAGCCTATTTCGCAACTGGTCACCAGAGCATATCGTTACGAAAGTCTCGGGGCTTTTTGGGGTGCTTTTATTCTTAACCTTATTTTCTTCAATTGGTTAAGCGGGTTTCAGATTTTAATGATCGTGCTGGCAGGAACCTTAATTATAGGCTGGATTCTCTTCCCCCACCACCGCAACATTCACACAATCTCTTTTATCTTTATTCTAATTTTTCTTGTTCTGCTTTCACAAGGGAACCGTTTACAAAAGCAATTATTTCATTATGCCCATCCCCAATTTCAATTAACCGCTCAAAAAGATACGCCTTACGGCAATCTGAAATTTGCAACTTACCAGGAACAATCTCTGATTTTTCTGGGAGGAACCATTTTAACCACCCGCCCCAACCCCATGGAGAATGAATTTCGCACCCTGTTACCCGTGCTGGTGGCTCAAAACCCGGGTAAAATTTTGTGGTTGGGAGGTGATTTGTTTGCTGCCATGGAATATTTCAGCAAAATTCCCGAAATCAAGCAGATTGATTATGTCCACATCGATCCGCTTCTGGTTGAGGAACAACGGGATAGCATTCAAACCAAATGGAACTCCCAGCAATTACCACAGATTCGTTTTCATATTGAGGATATTCGCGCTTTTCTTTCCCGATCTTCCACCAGGTACGATATCATTTGTCTAAATCTTCCCGAACCGCACACCCTATATTTCAGCCGCTATTACAGCCTTCAGTTCTACCGTCTTATTCGGGAAAGGCTGTCGCACGGCGGGATATTTTATTTCGCCATCCATTCTTCGGAAAATTACATTAATCCTCCGCTGGCACGGTACATTCAGGACTTAATAACCACCCTCTCCCGGGTATTTCCCGAATATTTCATCCTGCCGGGAGACATGAACTATATTTTTGCTTCGCCAGAGCGCCCTTTACAGAATATTCCGCAGCTTCTCCAGCAGCGCCTTCAACAGCGGAAATGGCCCGCTCGCTATCTGAATTCCGCTTACGTCCAATACCAATACTCTCCCGAGAGAATTCAATGGTTTCAAAGCCAGCTTCAAACTCATCCTGCTGCATCTTTGAACACAGATGCTAACCTGCGTGCCTATTTAGACCATTTCTTAGTATGGGGCACGCTTCACGCTCCCGGAATTTCTGCCCTGCTCACCTTTACCCAAAAGCATTCCAGAGTGCTCTCCATTTTTCTGGTGGGGATTTTGCTCCTTATCCAACTTGTGTTCTGGCGATGGAAACGCTATTGGCATCTCAACAAGCTCTTTTTTTTAGGAGCTTTTTCCATTGTGCAGGAAATTCTACTATTATTGGAATTCGAAATACTGTTCGGGAATCTCTACTATCAGGTTGCCTTTGTGATTGGCGGATTTATGCTGGGTCTGGTGGCGGGAACACTGGTAGCACAAAAGAAGCTGGTTCCTTCCTCCCGTACCATCCGCATGCTCTTTGTCGGGAACATTCTTCTGTTGCTGGCACTGGCTTTTCCTTTAAACCTGAATGTCACCTCTTACCAGAACCTTCTGGTGCAACAGATTCTTTCCTGGGCGTATTTACCACTGCTCATCTTTCTAATGGGAGGTGTAATGGGGGCTGGGTTTCAACTGATTACCGAGTGGCATTTTAGAAAGGGCAAAGTGTTTTCCACCGGAATAACCTACGGTATCGATATCAGCGGTGCGGTTCTGGGAGCATTTTTATTTTCCGTCATTATCATTCCGGTACTGGGTCTGAAGGGCACTATTCTTCTAACAATCGTTATCATGCTGGTGCTTCTTTTGTAGAAGAAGCCTCCCCCGAACTTTCTACTTTGTGTGAATCAAATTTCCAGAAATGGTAAAATACCTTCTCCACAGTAAGAAAAAGGTAAAAGATTAGATTAACCGGTGGGGAGTATTCCCGAGCCGTGTGAAATACCATTTTGATTTTGAAGGACACAGCGCATCCAGAATAAAGAAAAAGGCGCCCGTTAGAAGAGCGCCTCTTAAATGTTGCGTCGATTTTCCTCGCTATTTCATCAGCACCATCCGCTTAACGGCTTTCCAGGAACCGGCTTGAATCTGATAGAAATAAATGCCCGAAGGAAGCCGATTGGCGCGGAACTGAATTTCGTGGCGCCCGGCAGAAAGCTGCCCCAACGAGCGCTGTTCCACCAGTTGCCCGGCAATGTTATACACGGAAAAAGTCACCTCACTTGCCCGGGGAATGTTGAACGCAATTGTAGTGGTGGGGTTAAAAGGATTGGGAAAATTCTGAAACAGTTCAAAACGATTGGCCAGTTGATTTTCCGAATGAATTCCCGTAGAAGCAGGAACCCGAAACGAAACATAGCTGGCCAGAGTGAAATTGGGATTGGTACTTCCCTCCTGACTATCGACTGAAGCCAGGATTCCTTCGTTCTTGCCGAACCACATATAAGACACACCTACTGAAGAATCCGAATAAACCAGAGTGCCTCCCATGTAAGTATTATAATAATCCCGGCTCGTGGCGCGAACCCGTAAACAACTAAACGTTCCGTAAGGCACCTCAATGGTTCCCCAGGCATCCACCAGATAATCCACCACGGTACGATTTACCTCATAAATACCGCTCCCATACCACATGGTATCCACCGCATCAGACGTCCAACTGGTACCGCTGGTTAAGGGATACACCAAAAATGTTTCGTACGGGTAGCGCCGCACACTTACCGCAGTGTCCGAAAAAACAAAACCATAACCCAATCCCTGTAACTCTGTGGAGGTATTTTTCAAATAAACAAAAACAGAGCCACTATCTTCCTGAATCGAAAAGGCAAAATCGGCGGCCGAAAAGACCGTATCGAAGGGGGTAGTCGCCGGATCCACTACATCGGTTACTTCCGTCTTTCCATTGGGATACATAGTGGTGTTAAACGTCCAGACATTACCTCCACCGGTATTGCCCAGGTTCACCGAGATTCCATTTCCCATGGTATCCGAAACCGAATATTCCGTCCAGGAATAACCCACCTGAAAGGGTAAATCGTTGGAATTTATGGTAATTTGTGAGTACCCGGGCATCACCAAAAATGCAAACACCAGTAAAGCACCTACGAGCGTAATAACAGACTTCATAAAAAACTCCTTTAAATTTTGGTTGATATATTCAATCCTAAATGTACCAAACTATGACATTCATTATTGTGACGCCGAACATATTCCATCTGCCTCCTGGCAGAGTTGCGTTGCCGACGGTGATCAAATGAAAATAGCCATTCCCGGGAGAATGGCTACTTCCTTATAAAAACAACTTCCAGATGGAATAATCAGCGTTTCTATAATACCACCAGCCCTTCGGTATTGGCGTTCACCAATTTTTTCACATTCAGGTTACTGCGAATAATAATTCCACGCTGCAACACCGGAGAAGTTACCGAAGAACGTAAGAAGCGAGTTTCTACGATTTGCGTTTCGCGCATGATGGGACGGGTTATTGTGCACCCTTCAAACTCCGATTTGTTCAAAATGGCAGTGGCAAAACGGCAATTCTGTAAATTCACTTTATGAAAATGGGTATTATCAATTAAACATCCAATGTAATTCACTTCCAGAAATTCATTTTGTTTGAACTCGTTGTTATAAAACTGACTTCCGGAAAAAAGCGCATTATCCAGTTTACTGTTCTCGATAACGATATTGTCGAAAAAGCTCATCATGAAGTTGCTATCGGCAATTTCCACCTCCCGAAAGACATCTTCTTTCCAGAAGGTGTTCTTCAAATCTGCGGATTTAATGTAAATCCTCTCGAACTGGCAATTGCGGGTTTTCAACAAATTCCCTTCTACCAGGGAGAAATCCACTTCGTTAAATTCCGAGTCCAGAATAATGGTACCGCTTAATGTTGCCTGTACCATCTTCGTATTATGAAAGCGCGAATTTTGAATGAAGCTTCGTTTGAGATTAATGTTGGTTAGATTTGAATCGCTAAAATCCACATCGATGAGCATCGCCCCCATAAAGGACGCACTGCGTAAATCCAGTCCCGATAAATCGTATCCATGGAGCACAATCTTATCCAGCGTAACCGGCGCCACCGAATTTTCGATGTTGCGACGCAATTTCTTAAGATACAATTTTTTATCGGGAATATGCTGCCAACAATAATTCGTGAACGAAATCGGTTTAAACGGACATCCTTCTTCAGCACACTTATGATAGGACATATGATTCACCCCCAAATCAGTTAGAGTTCCTGCCAGAGTCCATTAAAACAAAACAATAGAAAATAAAAAATTTTATCAAAAATTTCAATTCATTTATAATTTTTGTTTGGTTTCACAAAAATCTTCTATTAATTTGCTTAGTTTTCTTTGCAAAAACGATGCTTCTGTTCCTTTGCTAAAAAATTAAATCTTTTTTCCCCATATACCCATTTATGTAACTTATCGTTCCTTTAATGGGAAATTTTTTCAAATTGTTAAATCGAAATCAGAAAGGAAAAGTGAGATGATATCGGCACTCTTCCCCTTACACCAGGAAACCGCTAAAGCAAATGCCAAAATGTTACCGTCTCGGGATGAGATCGAAGAAAAGTATAAATGGAAACCGGAAGATATTTATCCTTCGCCTGAGGTCTGGGAAGAGGATTTTGCCCGGGTGGAAAAGATGGCTCTGGAACTCCCGAAATATCGCGGGAAACTGGGTGAATCCCCGGACACCATGCTGGAATGTTTTCGGCTCCGGGACGAAATTATGACCCTACTCGAGAAGTTAAGGCTCTACGCATCCCTGAAGTTTGATGAAGACACCCGGGTAGCACGCTTTCAGGCTCTGCGGGATCGGGTAGAAACTCTGTCCGTACGAATTCACGAACAGCAATCGTTCATTATCCCGGAAATTGTTTCCCTTCCGGAAGAAAAAATCCGAGACTTCCTGAAAGCCAATTCGGAGCTGGCGATTTACCAACATTTTCTGGAAGATGTCTTGCGGGGAAAACCCCACACCCTTTCCCCGGAAGGGGAGCGCCTTCTCTCCATGGCCTGGGATTTGGGTAGAATCCCTTACCATGTGTTCTCCATGTTGAATGATGCCGATATCAAATTTCCCACAGTGCGCAATGAGAAAGGGGAGGAAAAGGAGCTCACTAAAGGGAATTATTTGGTCTTCATGCGCTCGCAGAATCGGGAAGTGCGCCGGGAAGCGTACCAGAAGTTTTATCAAACCTACAGCCAATGGAGCAACACCCTTTCGGCCAGCCTTTCGGGAGCGATTAAACGAGATATTTTTTACGCACGGGCACGCAAATA
>JALWDQ010000094.1:0-5346 GCA_027039625.1 Calditrichia bacterium
GAACCATTTCCTACAAAATAATCGATCCCACCGCCCTTACCGGTCACGATTACGAAGTAAAATTCTGGGATACCTCCAACGACGGCATCGACAACAACAACAACTGGACGCTGAATGATGATGTGGGAGCCGATGGCATTCCCAATACCGGCGATTACGGAGAAGGTGACCGAATTCCCACTCCCGGCGAGCCCAATCTGGATTTTCGCGATCCCAAAGAGATGGAAGCCATTACCACCCGCTACGCGGTGCAGGATCTCTACGAGTACAGCGAAAACTTCACACCCGACGACACAAATTTTGTGGATATCAGCCGCAGTCATCTGGTGGAAGGAAGTGTGGTGGTGCAGGATGGCCTGGGTAATGTGGTGCCGGATTCCCTTTACGTGATTGATTACGAGGAAGGCGCCATCAAAGCGGCTTATTCCGGTGCCCTGAAAGACCAGACCCACACCATTCGCTATCAGTACTATCCGGTGTACTTCAGTCCCTACATGCAGGGAACGCCCTGGATTCCCTATGTGAAAGATAGCGACATCTTCGACGGACTGACCCTGGAATTTAACAACATCTGGGTTACCGAACCGGACTCCACCCGCAGTGGCTGGAACAATCCCGATATTCAGTACAGCTACGATTTGAATTTCGAGATCATTCAGCATCCGGTAACGGGAGAGAAGTTGAAACCCATATTCTTCCCGTCTAACTACGAGATTCGCATGTACGACCATGTGGTGGACACCACCAGCGATTTCTTCCAGGTACCGGCATTTCCGCCTTCTCCCCGTAAGTTCGAAATCGTAAACACCACCGGTGGTTACAAAATTGAATATGTGCACAACGATGCGGATGGCGATTCGCTGCCTTCGGTGGGGGAACGGGTCATCTTCCTGGAAAAAGATCCTTCCGGGAATTTCACGGTGTACACCTGGCAATTCCTGCTGAAAACCGACAATCCCGGTTACCACTACCAGTTTAAGCAGGGCGATATTTTGACGCTGGCTGCGAAATTCCCCTTCAACAAATTCGATAAATTTACCTTCCGTACCGAAGTGCCTCAGGTTAATGTCACGGAAGCGAAACAGTCGCTGGACAATATCAAGGTGGTGCCCAATCCGTACATTGTGGGACATGAGTTTGAACCGCCATTGCCGCCGGGAGTCACCAGCGGGCGGGGTGAACGCATCCTTTATTTCACCCATCTGCCGAAAGACTCCAAAGTGCACATTTTTACTGCGCGCGGCGAGCACGTGATTACCCTGCAGGGGCCCACTTCGGTATTCGATGGCACCATTACCTGGAACATGAAGACCAAGGAAAATCTCGATATTGCTTACGGGGTGTATTTTTATGTGGTGGAATCGCCCGTTGGGGAGAAACGGGGCAAATTTGCAGTGATTAAGTGAAATCAATGTGAGGTCTGGAATGAGCATCCGTCAACCAGTTGGTGTATTTTTATTGATGCTTTTCGGAATGGCGATATGGGGGAAGGGGGTACAGGCGCAGGACAAAGTAGGTACTTCTGCGGCACCTTTTCTGGGAATAAACATTGGGGCGGCGGCTACCGCGATGGGAGGTGCCTATGTGAGCCTGGCTCGGGATGCTTCCACCATTTACTGGAATCCTGGTGCTACCTCCCGCCTGGAACACTCGGTGGCTAATTTCACCCACACCAAGTGGTTCGTAAATACCAGCTACAACTGGGCTGGTGTGGTTCTGAAAATGGGTGGTGCCAATGCCCTGGGACTGAATCTGGCTATCCTGGATTACGGGGAAGAGGAGGTGACCACGGTGCACTATCCCGAAGGCACCGGCGAACGCTGGAGTGCACAGGATTTATTTGCTTCAATCTCTTATGCGCGGAACCTTACCGACCGTTTCTCCATTGGGGGGGCGGTAAAGATTATTCAGCAGAAAATTTTTCACGAAGTTGCCACCGGGTATGCCGTGGATATTGGATTGCTCTACATCACTCGCTTTAACGGCATGCGGCTGGGGATGAGTATTCAGAACTTCGGAACGGAGATGCAACTGGATGGCAAAGACCTGATTAGATCCTACGACATGGATCCCAACCATCTGGGGAACAATCCCAATATTAGCTCCAAATTGCGTACCCAATCCTGGCCGATTCCTCTGTTCTACCGGGTGGGCGTGTCCATGGATGTGGTGCGGTTTGGTGGTGGTGCCATTATGCTGGCGACCGATGCTTTAATTCCCAGCGATAACTCCACGGTGTTGAATGCCGGTATGGAACTGCGCTGGAATAAAGTGTTTTTCCTGCGCGCCGGTTACAAATCAATTTTACGTGAGGAAACCCAGGAAGGACTGACTGCCGGATTGGGAATCCACTATTTTATCCCCGGCCTGGGACGGGTGAGCATGGACTATGCTTACAACGATTACGGTTTACTCCAGGCGGTTCATGTGCTAGGGTTGGGGTTTGAGTTTTAAGAGGAGGGGAATAAGGTAAATAAGGGAAATAGGGTTTATAAGGGAATAGAGGAAATAGGGTAGATAGAGTGTAATTAAAGGAAATAGGGAAAACAGGTATATAAGACAGTTGTGGATTGCATTAAAGTTTTAATGGAAAATGTCCTCAGGATGGTGTGTATGAAATGTCCGCTCCCAGAGTCTCCAAAGGAGTCTCCAAAGGAGTCCAAAGGACCTATGGACATAAGAACCTAAAGATCTGCGGAAAGGATGCTGTGCATAAAATGAGTAAAAGATTAACTTCATGAGGAGGTAGGTAGATTGTTTTATAAATTTTGTATATTTAAACTTGTTTTAATTTAATTCGTGCGCATTCGTGAAATTCGTGGTTAGTGATCGAAATTTGCATTTTGGGATTTAAAATGTCGCTGCGGTTTTTATTTGATTTTTGAGTATTTGTCATTTGATGTTTAAAATGTATCGTTTATTGTTTGGAATTTGTCTTTGGGTATTTGGAATTTCCTTGTGATTTGGGATTTGTCATTTGGAATTTCTTTAATTAATTGTTCTTCTTAATTAAACAAAAGGAGCCGCTATTATGAGAAGGGTTACACGAATCGGGTCAGTGCTTATTTTGCTGCTGGCCATCGGATTATTATCTGCCCAGACGGTAAACGTCACGTTCCGTCTGAACACGGCTACTGTGCCGGACACGGTGGGGCCAAACTCCGTCGTTCAGGTGCGTGGTAGCGTTGCCCCGTTGACCTGGGGAAGTGACACCCAGGGAAATATGACCAACGTGGGCGGCGACTACTGGGAAGTGACGCTGGCCTTCCCGGCAGGGAGCAGCATTCAGTACAAATTCTTTGTGAATGCTGCTGGCGATCCCAACGGAAACGGCTGGGAAAGCAACGTGAACACAGGTTCCGGCAACCGGGAATTTACCGTGGGTACCGCCGATACGGTACTGCCGCTGCAGTTCTTCAACAAACAGTTTGGGAACGATCCCCTGTTTACGCCTTACGTACCCACCGATTCCATCGATGTGTGGTTCCGGGTGAACATGCAGGCCTATGTGCCGTTCGATCCCAACAACCACATCATCATGGTCAAAGGTGCTCGCTGGCCTGGAGCACTGGGAGACCTCACCTGGAACTCCGACAGTACTCTGGGAATCCTCACCCCGGAAACCGGTTCGGATAATCCGGGACAGTTTGTCTATCCCGCAGAAAACTTCTGGTCGGGGCGTATCCGCATTCCCAAGGACTCGGTAACGGCAGGCGAAACCATCGAGTACAAATTCATTATTGCGGATAAGAACAATCCCACCAGCATTGTGGAATGGGAAGGTATCGACAACCGCACCTTCAACATTCCCCAGGACAAGGCAGATACCACCCTGCACTGGGTGTGGTGGAACAATATCCCCTACGTGCCACCGCAGGGCAACGACACTGCCACAGTGAAATTCCGTGCCGACCTGACCCAGGCCATCAACGAAAACGGGTTTAGCATTGGCGACACCCTGATTGTGAAATGGGGTTACAACGGTACGGCGAATTTCTCACAGGATACCCTGGTGAACGAGTTCCTCACTAACTACTATTCGGTGGAAGTCCAGGTGGAAAATGTAATTCCGGGAAGCAACCTGCAATATCAATACTATCTGGTTAAACACGGGTCGGAATATCGCGAAATTTTCTTTGATTACGATGATCCGGTCACAGCCTCGCAGGAAAAACGCAAAATTTACCTGCCCGATCCGCTGCCCACAGTGGTGGAGGTTCAGGATACTTCCAGCGACATGACGGCGTTGCACCGGATGCCGCGCTTCCAGAACACCTCGCCCATTTCCCAGCCGGTACTGGTCACTTACACCTGCGATCTGCGTCCGCCGTATTATCAGGTACTGCTGGAAGGGGACACCATCCAGAATATTCAGGGAAGCAACTGGTGGATTTATCCCGGTCAGCAGGATTCCATTTTTGCCTGGGGCGTGTACATTAACGGTCCCGGAAATGGAACCCCCGGCTGGCAGGGCTGGAATCCCATTGACCTGGCACCGTACAAGATGTACGACGATGGAACCCACGGCGACATGACGCCCGGTGACTCCATCTACGCTTACCAGCATCTGTTCTCTCCCGATAGCGGAGACATCGTCGGGCAGGAGTTCAAGTTCGGAATTGGCGGTGGCGATAACGAAGGTGGAAATACCGGCTACGGTTTGAACCACTTCGAAAACATCGACGACAGCCAGACCGAATTCACCATCCACAGCGATTTCGGTTCCATCAATCCCGGATTCTACTGGCGCTGGGATTTCAATAACCACGTTGTGGGCATCGAAAATAGCGAGCCGGTAACAGTGGTGCGCACACCGCGGCTGGATCCCAACTATCCCAACCCGTTCAACCCGGTAACCACCATCAATTTTGTGCTACCGAAGACGATGGATGTGAAGCTGGTGATTTACGACGTGCTGGGTCGGAAGGTGCGTACCTTGCTGGATGGGAAGCAGCGTCCCGGTGCCCATCGCGTGCTCTGGAATGGTACCGATGATCATGGCAAAGTGGTGGCTTCCGGTATCTACTACTATCGCCTCACCACCGAAAATTACGATAAGACCATGCGCATGCTGCTCATCAAATAAGCGCTTTCCCGGCGAATATGCGTGGTTTTTATTGGGGACCCAAAACCTCGTGTTTTGGGTCTCTTTCTATCGACCATGAGTGAAGAGGTTGTGTGAAAACGCTATGTCAACAGAATATTTATTCATTGTCATTCAAAGCAAAACATAGCCCCGAGCTTCCTGCGCAGCATCCCTATGGGAAGCTCGGGGAACATAAATCCACACTAAAAACTGCGCTTTCGCCCACTTTTAGCCACAACCCTTATTTTCATAGACTACTT
>JALWDQ010000095.1:0-1737 GCA_027039625.1 Calditrichia bacterium
CGCATTAGCTATCCCCTGGCTCTTACTCAGTTACTCATTGTGTATCATCTGTTAAACACCCTGAAGATCACCGAAAAATAATAAATTAAAAAAACCTTCTGTTTATGTGGGTGTAATAATTAGTTTATTGATATTTGCCCGGAAAGGGAGTCCGTTGTGGGGAGTTATCCTCCTCAAGGCTCCTTTCCCGGGTTAAACGATTTGTTCCCACTGTTATCTAAGAGAATAGTCTATTTTTTTCAAAATTTTTTCAGAACGATTTCCATGGTTGGATTAAAAAAACTCCGGCAGTTATTTTTCCTTAAATAACCGCCGGAATTATCTCTCCAACTTCCTCCCTGAAACTAAGCGGAGTAAACCCGGTTCTTTCTCCCGGGTTTACTCCTGAAAACCAAACTCATCGCGCATAAATCGCTCGAAGTTAAGTCGGGTAAAATGCTCAATCCCTTCTCGGGCGGCTTTCTGCACACCCTCATCCGGGTGCAGGCTAAACTTCTGTAGAATTTCGCCCAGATTTTCCGTTTTGTTTAAATTCGCCAGCGTAAGCAACGCGTAGGATAAGATGTCCGGATCGTCCAGCGAGAGTAATTGCTCAATCTTTCGTGCCAGCAGTTCGGAGTCCGAGGCATAGCTGGAACTGATGGCTTCTAACAAAATGGGCTTTGGCTGGGTGGGCTCCAGGTATTCACTTAATGTTTTAATCCAGTACAGTGGGAATTTCCCGATAGCATGGAGAGCAACCACCTTGGCGGATTCCCGTTCCATGTGCAGGAAATCGGAAATCCACTCCCGCACTTCTTCCAGAAATCCCAGATTGCTCAAAGCCGCCAGCGCAGCCTCGCGCACTTCCGGTTCTTCTTCCTCATTCTGCAACACGGAAAACAACAGATGTTTGGTGCGTAAATACTCATCCCGCAGAGATTCCAGTTGGATTTCGTCCCATTCTTCCGATTCGTCCAGAGCCGTATCCGGGCCGGTGGAGGCTTCAAAATCCTGCATTACGCCTTCGTAAATAATGTTGCCCAGGGACTGAATGGCTGCTTTACGCACAGCCGGATGCCGATCATTCTCTGCCAGCTCCAGCACCAGATCCAGGATATGGGGTTCCAGCAAACATCCTTCCGCTGCCAGAGCTGCCCCTCCTCGAACTTTCTCATCAGGGGATTGTAAACTTTCCCGAATGTATTCCACGTTTTCTGGTGAATAGTCTTCCTGTTCCCGGATGGCGGAAAGCCGATCGAGTACCTCCTTCCAATTCTCTACTTGCTGATACAAATTCATGATTCCTTCTTTGATTTTTTGTTCCACTACTTAATTAGTTAGATTAAACAAACCTCCGGTTTGCCACAAAGTTCCCCAAAATTTATTTTTTAAAAAAAATCTGAAAGAATCCACTCATTTTCTGTATAACCCATCTCTCTTCAGAATTTCCCGATGGTGAGCTTGATTTCTCTTTATATTCTCCGTTTTTCAGTTCTTGAACCAACTCATTTCTGCAGGAATTTGAGAGGGAAGAATCTGTCGCCTCAAAAACGAAAATCCCGGGTAATATGTTTGGTAATGATTGAACTCCGGTATGTTTCGTTTTCCATCCAATGGTTTTTGATTTTTTCTACCTAAATATCTCTCCGGAATGCTACGGGATCATTTCTCTGCTCAATAAAGCCTTTATACGGGATATTTTTCTTTGCTAGATCTAATTGTGTAAGGCTACACCTAAGCATCGGTAATTTATGT
>JALWDQ010000096.1:0-5339 GCA_027039625.1 Calditrichia bacterium
GCGTTACATTATCTGGGAAAATATTTGCGAAAATACCGCTGGATGTACATTTCGGGTGCTTTGTTCGTGGTACTTACCAATCTGTTTCGGGTAATTGGACCACGCATTGTTCAGCATGCCATCGATTTGCTAAAACCACCCATCTCTTTTTCCTTCCTCAAGCGCGATGTATTGCTTATTGTTGCTGTGGCAGCGTTGCAGGGGATATTTCTGTTCTTGATGAGGCGAACCATAATTGTGGCATCGCGCAAAATTGAATTTGATCTCCGCAACGATTTTTTTCGTAAATTAGAGGCACTCTCGCGCCCTTTCTACGACCGCTTCCCCACCGGAGATATTATGAGCCGCGCTACCAACGATTTAAACGCTGTACGATCCATGCTGGGCCCGGGCATTGCCTATTTCATCAATACCATTTTTGCTTTTCTGATGGTGATTCCCATGATGCTCATCATCAGTCCCATTTTAACGCTGCTGGCGCTAATCCCTTTTCCTATAATGGCTGTACTGGTGAATCGCTTTGGAGCAGCCATCCGCAAACGGTTCGATCGCATTCAGGCTCAACTGGCAGATATAACCAGTTTTGCCCAGGAGAATTTCTCCGGAATGTTTATTATTAAAGCCTTTGCTCAGGAAAGAAACCGGGAAAAGAAATTCCGGGAATTGAATGAAACATACGTTCGTAAAAATTTAAATTATGCCCGAATTCAGGCGGCGTTTCATCCTACTATGATTGTGATGACGGGAATCTCTGTGCTCATCATTCTGCTGGGTGGGGGACGATTGGTTATTCAGGGTACCATCACCATTGGGGAGTTTACCGCTTTTATGCTGTATATGGGAATGCTGGTTTGGCCATCTATTGCGCTGGGCTGGGTAGTAGGTCTGTTTCAGCAGGGGGCTGCTTCCATGCAACGCATGCGCCAGGTGTTGGATGCTGTGCCCAGTGTGAGTGAGGGTTCCATCCGGGTGAAGTGCCAGAAGCTCCGGGGCGAAATTGAGTTCCGTCAACTTACATTCGGTTATCGGGAGAATCAACCCGTGTTACAGGATATCTCTCTGCATATTCCTGCTCAATCTGTTCTGGGAATCATTGGACCCACCGGTAGCGGAAAGAGCACTTTGACCAAACTCATTCCCCGGTTGTATCCTCTTCCGGATGGAATGCTTTTTGTGGATGGGCAGGATGTCAATCACTATCATCTTCCTTCTCTGAGGCGTTGTATTGGGGTAGTGACTCAGGACGCGTTTTTGTTCTCGGATACCATTCGCAATAACATCCTGTTTGGCGCACCGGAAGCTTCTGCCGAAGAAGTGGAGCAGGTTGCCCGAATTGCAGCGATTCACGAAGAGATTATGGATTTTCCCGAGAGTTACGAATCCGTTCTGGGAGAACGAGGAATTAATCTTTCCGGAGGGCAAAAACAGCGCATCGCCCTTGCCCGTGCGCTTCTTCCCAGACCCCGTATCCTTATTCTGGACGATGCTTTCTCTGCCCTCGATACACATACAGAAGAAAAAATCCTCACGGCATTGCGCCAATTTTTTTCTGACATGACGGTACTGATTATTTCGCATCGGATTAGTACTCTACAAAATGCCCACCACATTGTGGTGCTGGAAGATGGTCGTATTACCGAGAGCGGGACCCACGTCCAGTTGCTGGAGCGTAAAGGGTGGTATTATCGTGTGTATGTTCGGCAGTTACTGGAGCAGGAGATTGAACGTGTGGAATAAAATTCGTGTGTTTCTCCGACGGATTCTGATCAATCGTAATCTGGCCTATTTATGGTTTGGGCAGGTGATTTCTCAGGCTGGCGATTCCGTGTACGAAATTGGCATGTTGTGGTTGATGCTGGAAATTTCCGGATCCAAATCGGCCACCGGGTTGGTGGCGATGAGCGGTTACCTGCCCACGCTGTTATTCGGGATGTTTGGGGGAGCACTGGCCGATCGCTTTCAGCGCAAGCGTCTGATGCTACTGGCAGATGCTGCCCGTGGTGTTCTGGTTCTCTTTATTCCCATCCTTTACTGGTTGGATGGATTAAGCGGACTGATACTGGGTGTGTTTACTTTTGTGCTGGCTATGTTTAATACTATGTTTAACCCCGCCCGCGATGCTACCATTGCTCATCTGGTGCAACCGGAACAGCTCCTGCAAGCAAATTCACTGGTGCAAACCGCCTGGCAGTTTGCTTTGCTGCTGGGGCCTGCTCTGGCAGGGGTACTGATTCCTGTGGTGGGTATTGTCCACCTTTTCAATATGGATGCTCTCACCTTCTTTCTCTCTTTCTGGTTTATTTCCCGCATTGTAGTTGTAGAAAAAACACGAAATTCCCCTTCTGCCCGCACCATTTCCTGGAAAAAGCAATTTGTCGCTTCCCTGCATGATGTGCTGGAGGGAATTCAGTATGCGCGCCGCGACCGCCGCATCTGGGCGTTACTGTGGGTCACTGCCATCGATAATATTTTCATCATGGGACCGGCAATTGTGGGTACCCCAATTTTTGTGCGAGAAATTCTCCACGAAACAGCGGATAAATACGCCTTTACCCAGATTGCTTTTGCTGTGGGAATGCTTACCGGAACGCTATTTCTGAATCTTTTTGGAAAGCGATTCCGTAACAGCCAGGTGCTGTTGTGGGGCATTGTACTGGATGGCATTACTTTTCTGCCTCTCCTCTGGGTGCGGACTTTCCCGGGAATGTTTCTTACCCTCATGGTGCATTCTCTGGTAATTCCTATGATTATTATTCCCCGGCCTACACTGATTCAGAAAATCGTACCTTCGCACCTGCAGGGGCGTATTTTTAGCATGATTTCTGTAGCGGTGGTGGGATTTACCGCCATCTCCATGGCTCTTACCGGAGTAATCAGTGAATGGATTCCTATCAACCAGTTGTATGCCATAATTGCTCTGCTGGCAGCAGCCTGTGGAGCGGTGGGCTGGTTGATTAAAGATTTCCGCACCGCTCCTTAGCAGAGTTACATATACAAATCGATTAATTGATTGGTGAGCTGAGTTTTTTGTTGCTGCATCTGCTGTTCAATAGACAGCTTAATCATTTTGTTGGCCATTTCCTGATTGGTCTGCTGAGCCTGTTGAATAACTCGAAACATCTCCTGGCTGGCTTGTTGAATGGCATTCCCTTGCGCTTCAATCTTCATGGTTAATCCTTCCCTGAATTATGTTTATTTTCTACATTCGGTAAAAAATACTCAAACTTTATTAAATAGTTGATATCCTTCAATAAAGGAGAAATCGGAATAAAAAAGCGGGTCATAGGACCCGCTCTATCACATCGTCGAGGATGTTTCCTCGATCCCTCAGATAGGTCCTTTAACCTCCGATCGAGGATTCACCCTCTATTTTTTTCAAATTACTTGTGAATAAAATATTCCGGAATCATATTTCTTCAGTGACAAATGTCACGAAATAATTTTGAGTTAATAAATTTCCCTGGACCGGTAACATATTAATGCCACTTCCTATTGTCGGCCAAAGGAAAAGGACTTTAGGACGATGAAAAAAATTTTGCTGATTCATACTGGTGGCACCTTTGGGATGATGCCTGCCGAACCGGAGCGGGTACTGGCACCTGCCGATATTCGGGAACTCATTTTTCAGTACCTCCCAGAAATTAAAAAGTTGGCGGATGTGGATTTTGAAGTCGCCTTCAACATCGACAGCGCCAATATTCAACCTCACCATTGGAAGATATTGGGACGATTGATTCGCGACCGTTATTCCCGGTACGACGGTTTCGTCATCATCCATGGTACGGATGCCATGGTGTACACGGCCACGGCACTATCGTTTATGCTGCGGGGACTAAACAAACCGGTAATTTTAACCGGATCCCAGCGACCGCTGGCCAAAATCCGGAGCGATGCTCGCAGCAATCTTATTAATTCCGTAGAACTGGCTACCATTTCTATCCCCGAAGTAGCCATCTTCTTTGCCACCCGGTTGTTCCGGGGGAATCGTACTATTAAAATTTCCAGCACCCATTACGATGCGTTTACCAGTCCCAACTACCCTCCTCTGGCCGAAGTAGGGCTGGATATTTCCCTCTCGAACCGAACCTTGCCCCCTGGTAAAGAACTTATTTACTACGAAAATTTTGATCCTCGGGTTATTAGTTTCCGCTTTTTTCCTGGTCTCTCTCCTCAGTATTTGCAACAAATTGTACACTCTTCCATCCAGGCAGTAGTGGTAGAGGCAATGGGATTGGGGAATGTGGCAATTCAGGAGAATTCTCTGATTCCCTGGGTACAAGAAATGACCGCTGCGGGCAAAATTGTGGTAGTGGGTTCCCAGAATCCGTATGGATATGTGGATTTAAACTTGTACGAATGTGGGCAAAAAATTCGACAGGCGGGAGCGATTTCGGCAAAGGACATGACAGTGGAAGCCACCATTGTGAAATTGATGTTTTTGCTGAGCCGATACCAGGGGAACATTCAGAGGGTAAAGGATGAACTGCATCATTCCCTGGCGGGAGAAATTACAGAGGATGGATGATAATCAGAAGTAGTGGGATACCTTCGGTTGGCCTGGTAGCTTGTACATGTTCTGGTGAGGCCAAAGGATTCGGAATATTCCTTTCATTTGGTGTTTAGGAACTCAGAATATTTTTAATTCCGGAAAATTTGATGAATTCTTTAGAGGAAATTAGAGTATGTGCCGTAGGTGATGTTACTCCGGAGCGTCCTTTTGTTTTTCGGCATCCCGATATGGGGGAAATTGTTATTTTTCGTACCGAAGAAGGGTTTTTTGCAGTAGAAAATCGTTGCCCTCATGCCGGTGGCTCTTTACACGAAGGAATTGTGGAGGGAACAATACTTACCTGCATCTGGCACGGCTGGCGATTTCATCTACCAACCGGCCAGTGTCTGAATGAATATTGGGCTAAGCTCCGGGTGTATCCGTTGAAAAGTGTGGGTGGTTCCCTCTATGTGATTCTGGATACCGAAAAATAACTCCCGTGCAGGTTCCGGAATGTTTAATATTTCCGGTGAAAAATTTTTAGTTATTACCTGGAATTCCAGTAATTTTTTTTCTTTTTTTAGGTAGGGATTAAATTATATGAATCAACTATTTTTGTTAGTAGAAGAAACGTCTGGGAGGAACTATGTCAGAAGATGCTGCCTGGAAGGAAGTTCTCACTCATTTATTTCAGGAATTTATGGAATTTTTCTTTCCCCAGATTGCATTGGATATTGATTTTTCCTGTGGTTATAAATTTCTGGATAAAGAATTTCAACAGATTGTACGGGGAGCCGATACGGGACGGCGGATAGTGGATAAGCTGGTGCAGGTGTGTGTTTGAAAAATG
>JALWDQ010000097.1:0-1734 GCA_027039625.1 Calditrichia bacterium
CCGGTGTGGGGCCGGGGACTTCCGCTTTAAAAAGCTGCATTCCCCCTACACCCAGAAAGGGTAAAATCGCCAGCGAAAGCACAATAATACCCATTCCCCCCAGCCAATGGGTAAAACTGCGCCAGAAGAGGAGTCCGTGGGGGAGTTTTTCAATATCCACCAGGATGGTGGCGCCGGTGGTGGTAAAACCGGACATAGTTTCGAAAAAAGCATCGGTGAAGGAAGGAATGGCACCGGAAAGAAGGAAAGGGAGCGAACCCAGAATCGAGAAAAAAATCCAGCCCAGGGTAACAATGGCAAAACCTTCGCGGGCACGCACGTCCCGCTCCAGACGCGTAAGCTTGAATCCCAGAAATCCCAGCACCAGGGTGATTCCCGAAGCTTGCAGAAAATACAGATAATCTCCTTCTCCGTAATAAAGAGAAAAAGGAATGGGAAGCAACATGGAGAGTGCCAGAAAAATAAGCAAAAAACCCAGAACGTGAATAACAACTTTAATGTTCATACCAGAGCGCGATGTTTGTTCCTGTTTTTACATTTATCTCCAACGGTGAATCGAAACTTTACCCTCGAAGCAGAAATTTATTGTATTGTTGCCCTTTTCCTCAGATTTATCACCAGGAACTTAAAAGTAAAGGCATAGCCCGAATAATTTATTTCCTACAACCGGCTCCGCATCCTCCGGATGGATTGAGATTTTTTTTTGGGAAACGAACATTGCCCGTGTTGCAATTCTTCATTTCTTTAACGGATTAAGGAGCAGCGTTTATTTCCGTAGCACCTGTGCACATTCCGGTTGTCCTCGTTAAGGTCATATATTATGTGAAAAAACAAATTACGCAATTTTACTTTTACACTAATAAAGTTCTCGTAACGGAATATCCACCACGTAAAACGGAGCACCTTAAATCTCAGCCAAACACCATCTCCACTATCCGTAACTCGGTACCCGCCTGCCGGACGATGGTAATCTATTCGAACAAATGTTCGACCGCAGAAATAGCGCTGGGCAGGGCAAAAATAACCACCCGATCTCCCGGTTGTATTTGCGTGTCCCCCCGCGGAACAATCACGGCATCTTTCCGATAGACGGCTCCCACAATGGCCGAACGGGGAAAGTGGACTTTCTTTAGCGGTTTTTTCACAATGCGAGAACCGCTGTGGGGAATGATCTCGATGATTTCCGCATCCATTCCGGGAATGGTGGCAACAGACTCGAAGGTAGTACGCTGGATGAAGCGCAGAATGGCATCCACCGTAATCAGTTTTTTACTTACCACCGCATCCATCCCGATGGTGGGTGTGATGGGAAGATACTCGGTTTTATTGACCAGTGCGATGGTTCGGGGTACCTGCAGATGGCGTGCCATCAGGCTGGAGATGATGTTGGTTTCGTCATCTCCGGTAACGGCAATAAACGCATCCATGTCGATGATTCCTTCCAGCGCCAGAAGATCCATATCGGTGCCGTCCCCATGGATGATGAGGGAACGTTTCAGCAGAGTCGCGATATGTTCCGAGCGCTCCGCCCGGCTTTCAATGATTTTAATGTTGATTTCGTCCTCCAACGCACTGGCGACAAATTGCCCGATGAGCCCACCTCCCAGAATCATGATGTTCTGGATGCGAACGTTCTCTTTCCCGGTAATTTTCAACACGGTGGGGATGGCATTGCGGTCGCAAATGACGAAGGTCTGGTCGCCGGGAGCCAGGACATCCTCTCCCGAAGGAATG
>JALWDQ010000098.1:0-1734 GCA_027039625.1 Calditrichia bacterium
TCCCATATTTGAAAATATGGGCTATTCGCACCCCATCGCTCCGCGATGGTTCTTAAAATAACGGGCATTTAAAATCGTCCCGACAGGGACGAAATGCTCCTAGCCCACAAATTCATTTGTGGGAATGGATGCCCCAACCCCAATTTCCCCGTCCCGAACGGGACGGGGTGAACGGAATGTTTATTTCCTAGTTGCGCAATTTAATTAAAACCACAGAAGACACGGTCAGATACTGATCCCTTAGAAAGACACAGAAGAGACTCCCCCCTGTCATTCTGAGCGGAGCGCCAGCGGAGCGAAGAATCTTTATTGATTTTATTTAACCGCAAAGAGCGCAACGCAGGCGCAAAGAACGCAAAGATTTTTGAATGTCTAAATGCAAAAAAAAATTAACCGCAGCGAGCGCAACGTACGCAACGAAAAAGATTTCTGATTTTGATTATTTTTTGGAATTTGTGGTTTGGGATTTGTGATTTGGAATTTCCTTTCTCATTGCGTCCTTTGCGCATTCCCCTACACTCTTGGTCACTCACAGAGCCCATTAGGCAGACCCGTACCGGAAGCCCGTTTTCCGCTCGCAGAGTCCTTCGGACAGGATGCTGCGCACGGGCAGCATCCTGCGGAGCGTTCTCCGCGGTTATTTTTATTGAACCGCATCAAATTCCACCTTGCCAGGAGCATAATTTTTTATTATGTTTCCCAGAGGGAACAAAATTACAAAATATTGACAACCTGAAGGAAACATACAATGATGAAAGAAATCCTTAAAACCCTCATTCTCCGCTTTCAGGAAACGGGGATTCCCAACGACCTGGTGCCACGGGAATTTGACCTCGCTCCCCTGCAGGAAACAAAAAATGCCGTGGTTATCACGGGTCCCCGAAGAGCAGGAAAAACCTATCTCATGTTTCAAATCATGCAGGAAATGCAGCTGCCCCTATCGGAGATTATCTACCTCAATTTTGAAGACAATGTACTGGTGGATTTTACCCCCGCAAATTTCGAGGACATTTTAACTGCTTTCAAAGAACTTCATCCTGATAAAAAACCGGCATTGTTCTTAGATGAAGTGCACGTTGTTCCCCGTTGGGAATTGTTCGTCCGCAAACTGGTGGACAATCGCTTTAAGGTGTTTGTTACCGGTTCCAATGCCCAGTTGTTGAGTAAAGAATATGCCACCCATCTCGGCGGCCGCTATCTGGAAACCCAGATCTTTCCGCTAAACTTCCGGGAATTTCTGAAGTTCAAAAAGGTTCAGGTGGATTCCAACATTCTTTACTCCGAGCAACGATTCCGCGTGCTTTCTTTATTCGAAGAATATGTAAACTTTGGCGGATTTCCGGAAGTGACCCTGGCACAGAATCCGGTTCTAAAAGAGAAATTAATTGATGCCTACTACAAAACGGCCTTTTTTCGGGACATCGTGGAACGCTTTAAGATCAAAGATGAGACCTTATTTGAAATTGTTTTGAAGAAAACCGCAGAAAATATCGGTCAGCCGTTTAGTTTTCGTTCCATACAAAACAAGCTCCGGCCCCTGGGTTATTCGGTTAGCACCAAAACGATTATCAAATACTTCGATTACGCCATTCAGGGTTATTTGTTAATACCTTCGAATCTTTTGCGGGAATCGGTAATCTCCAGAGAAAAAGAGCGCAAGATGTATTTTATCGATAACGGTTATTTGCAAACCTTTTACATTTCCCGGAATATGAGCAAGAAATTGGAAAATAC
>JALWDQ010000099.1:0-5330 GCA_027039625.1 Calditrichia bacterium
AAATGTTACTCTCTCTCCTCCCCTTTTCCTCTTTTCAGAATTTCAATACTTCCATTTACCGTACTCAATTCAATTAGCGGGCCTCCGCCATTGATGGTGCCCTTCAGACTTTTGGAAACGAACCTTCCGTGAATTTCTAGGGGAAAATCCGTTTCGATGGAACCGTTGGTAGTACTCGCTTTAATGGTGCATCTGGCATCTTCCGGCAGCGCAAGGGTGATTCCCCCGTTGGTGGTGGAAAATTCCATTCCCGAAGTTGTACCGAGAGAATCGAAAGATACTTCCACCGCTCCATTCACCGTGCTGGCCTTTACACTTCCACCGACATTCTCGGCAAACACCCGTCCATTCACCCCACTTAAACGAATGTGCCCTTTTACATCAGCAACATGAATGGCGCCGTTGGTCACCTCAATTTTTAGATTGCTGTGCCGGGGAACCTTGATTTTGTAGGAAACCGAATAGGAAAACCCTTCACCAAACAACCATTCCCAAAAATTGAAATCCCGGGAAGGAGCATCCGTTTCAATTTTTACCGAATGATCCGATTGCGTGATGTTAATGCGTATCTCATCTAATTTTTCTTTTATGCGGGGGTTGGTTCCCTCCACCTTTTTCACAGCTTCAATGAAGACAGCTTCTTCATCCCAGGCCTGCACTTCTACGGATCCATTAATATTTTTCAAAGTAATCTGGCTACCCGACGGAATTTCAATCTTCTTTTTGTACACTTCTTTGTAGGTGGAAGAACAACCAAACTGCAGTAAAGCAAACAATAAAATCAATGTTGTGGGAATTAAATGAGTTAATCGGTTCATAACGACCTCCTTATATTGGATCACTGTACCCCCATTTGCGGGAAAATTTTTATTTCCAGAAATCCCGGGAACCGGCAACCTCCTGGTTCCCATCTAAAATGGTTGCGAAATCCGGAATGTTACTACAAATGCATCTTGCGAGCGGTCTGTTCGTTTGGCGATATTGAGACGAACATTGTCATCGGGACTTCCCAGAGCAAAACCAACATCGCTTTTCAGGCAATCCCAGCGCAGCATCTTGAGGCGCTCGATTGTGCTGGTGGAATCCGGAGCCGCCCATGCCCATCCCACATCGGCAAAAAGAATCACATCGAAGCAGTCCCCGCACAAAGGCAGAGCACCACTCATAAGGCGGGAGCTAATCCGATACTCGAAATTACCGAGCACCATGGAAGAACCGCTAAATTCTTTAAAACGGAATCCCCGTAGCGTACTCACTCCACCCAGTTCAAAATTTTTCTGGAAAGGTAAATGTCCCCGGGAAGTACCGGCCATTAGCCGAAAATTGAAATTTTCGCCTCGCGCTATCGGCCAGAAGCGGCGCACATCCAGCAAATAGCGTTCGAAAGAAAAATCGCCTCCCAGCCCCGAAGAAGCGGTTTCCCCGCTCAACCGCACATACCAGCCCTCTGTGGTATTTTCCCGATTATCGCGATTGTCCCAGTACACCTCCCCGTACACCGTGCGCATAAATCCTTCATCCGCCCCCAGAGAAGGATTGGGACGAAATTTTTTCTTTCCTCCAAAAATAGACCAATCCGTCCCTTTTTGAAGAGAAGAGTAGCGATCGCTGCGGTACTCCAGGGTGAGTTTCAGGTAAGGGGTGACATTCTGGCTGGCATGGAGGCTGAAGCCTTCCCGCCGGAAGTAGTCGTGAAAATCTTCCCGCAGGAAAAGCGCGGCCAGGGTATTTTCCAGATAGGGCATCCGCCACACATCTTTGGTATCCGTTAAATCGTGAAACTCCCCGCCCAGTTCAAAACGGTACTTCCGGGGACTGAAGAACCAGCGGTCCAGCCCCACCTGAAAACGCCCCCTTCTGGTTTCGAACCCGTATCCCACAAATCCGTACAGGGAAAAATGGCCCACATCGGGAATGAAATTCTTGGGCACATTTAATCCCAGAAAAACCCCTTCCACCCGATTGTATTTAAAAATGATGTGATTGCCACCGTGCTCGATGGGAATGGTTCCATATCGATCGCTCTCGATAGAGCGTTTGTAATACCAGGTAACCGTTTTGCTTTTTCCCACAAGATTGTTCACATGGGTTTCCAGCATTTCCCCGCTCACCTGCCCTTTTCCGTACAAATGAATGGTTCCACCCACCGCGGTTACATTTCCCTGAACCCGACCGGTATTGTAGATGCTTACATCACCCCAAACCACCAGTACGTCGCCGTCAATCACGCCCCGCACTTTTAAGTTGCCATGAATCACCAGTACATGGCCTTTCAGAGTGTCCCCAACGGCTACCTCAGTATCTCCCGTGAATCGAAAAATCTTTTCTTTGGCTGTTTCGGATAAAAACCGCTGCTGGGCTTTTTCAATAATTTCCTGCTCCTGCAGAGAGGGCTGCTGGGCAAACAGCAGGGAGGCAAACCATAAAAGAAACAGTATCCCGGCGATGTGTTTCATAGGTCTCTCCTGAATCATTTCCAATTACTCACACCTCGAAAGATACGAAACCGTTTCCGGTTTGTTACAAAAAAATTGGGCAAAACTATTGGAATGCTGGAAACTGCCTGAAAAGAGAATTTGCGAGTGGGAAAAACTACCCCGTGCTTCTGAATCCTGGATTAATCGCAAAGGTTGCTATGAATGCGCAAGGTTCGCAGAGGGAGAACAACCTGATTGAAAAATTTGTTGTACCGTTTATGTTATCCTTTGGTTTATTGGAATTTGTTATTTGGAATTTGTCATTTGGAATTTGGGATTTGGAATTTGGGATTTCATATTTTCCATTGCGTTTTCTTTTACAGAGGATGAAATTTACTCATTTCACATTTTACCACAGGGTGAGTCCCCAGGATGATTCTCCATGAGAACTGGTTTAAAACTGAATATTTGTAAAAAAACAATGCGCAGGTAACAGTTACCTGCGCATTGTTTTCTGTGGAGGTTTCGCTAAAAAAAGGTGGTGCAGGATCTGGTCAAACTCCCGGTTCAGGCAGAAAGTTTTTCCGCTTCCCGATATTTCCGGGTTAAATAATTTCGCATGCGGAAGAAATAGCGTGCCTGCCGGAGGATCTGTTCTTCGGACAGATGATGATCTAGATCCAGGGTCTGTTTGTAGAAAGAAACCACCCGACCGAAGTAGAGGGACTTCATCGCTTCGATAAGGTCGGAATTGGCATCGGTGGTATCGTAAGCATAGAGCAGATCGTACACGATGCGCGTCCACAAATCGATGCCGATGTTAATTTTCCCGGAAACGAACATGGGTTCTACCCGCTGGTAAATTTCCGGAGAGAGGCACCGCTTCAGGATGGCGCTGTTGATCTCGAATTCGTACTGGGCAGTGGCCTTCATGCTTTTGTAATCCACACTCAAGCTCTGGGGTTTGGCCAGCACATGTTTCCCGAACAGTGGTAGCTCCTGAACCCGGGGAGCGATGCTCCATTGATCCCGATTTTCCACCAGTGTTTTGAACAGAGTGCCCACCACCTGGGTAAACATGGGACCTAACTTCGGGGCACTGGGTTTGTGAATTTTTGCTCCCAAACCCACCTGGCCAATTTTAAATCCTCCTGTTATGGCGTGGAGGGACATAAAAATATCGATACCATATTGCCGAGTGGTTTTATGCCACGGTTGATTCAAATAATACTCATTCAGGCGGGCAGAAAAGGCAAAATCGCCGCCAATGGGCTGACGAATGTTTTTTCCCAGCAAACCGTAAATGAGCGGGAAACAGATGTTATTGGTAATGGTACCGTCGTACTCGTTGCGGGAATACAGGGGGGTGACGAAATCCAGTCCGTGCTGAATAATGGGTGTTCCCAGATCGCGGATCCATTCCGGAGTGATGCTCATCAGGTCGGCATCCACCACAATAACCGCCCGAGCACCCAATTCCCGCACCACCTGAAAGAGATTGTAAAAATTATTTCCCTTGCCTTTCACCCCGGGCGGAGTAGAGATGTAGATTTTCGGTACTGCACTGGGAGCTTGCAAAAATGCTCCCCGGGTATCGTCCGGGGAATTGTTATCCACATTGACAATCACACTTCGCAACTGCGGGAAAAATTCCCGCAAACCCTTACTGGCTATTTCGGTGACATTGGCAATATTATCCGCCTCGTTGTACGAGGGGATACCCACTACAATCTCTGCTTGCGTGACATTTTCCGGATTGATTCTCTCCATTGCGAAACCTCCGTGTTTCATTTTATCTTCCCTAATAAATTTCCCAATCGGACTAAATGCATATTCCGTGCCATAGCTAAACTCCTTTCTGAGTCCTATACAACACCAGTAAATTCAATATGTTCAAACTTTAATTAATTAAAAAAATGGGGCTGGTGTCGAATATTTCGACACCCACAAAAATACAGGACAGCCGATGAGTCCTCCTCATCGGATCATTGAAACATCATGAATGTTACGATCACTTAAGGTAGGTTTCTTTAAAATCATAGATATGTGGTAGAGCAATTTTCTCCTTTAATCCTATCGACCCGTTTCCAAATCAATCTTTACATCTCAAAACAACAGATAAATTTAATAGGTATTTACGTAAACGTCAAGATTTCGATGTTAAATATCTCAATTTTTTTGTTACGGAATTTTTAATGTCGATTACAACCTGGTTCCGTAAATCCGATACCGTTTGTAAGGATCACCACCCAGCAAACGGGCTGCTCGATTCATCAGGTCGTTGTCTTCCAGAATCCAGGACATTTCCGCACTGTCGTAACCGCGTTTAACACCCCGCTCGAATGTTTCCAGATAAAACAGTCCTCCAATACCGGATTTTTGATATTTCTGCACCACCCCCAGAGTGATGACACGTAAGCTATGGACTTTTTTCCGGTAAAGCAGGAATTTCAGCCACCCGGTGGGGAAAAGACGTCCATTGCGAATCCGTGCAAAAACCTCGTTTAAGTTAGGTAATGCCAGCGAAAAGCCCACCGGTTCTCCATCAATCTCGGCCAATAAAACCAATTCGGGATCCATGATTCGCCGAAAATCATCTGCAATAAAATCAATCTCTTCCGGGGTAAGGGGAACAAATCCCCAGTTACGTGCCCAAGCGTTGTTATACACGTACCGCACCCGTTCCAGCTCTTCATTAAAATTCTTTAAATTTGCCGATCGAATCTTTACTCCCGTTTTCTCCCGCGTTAGTTGTGCTACACGCTTCAGTTTGTCGCTAATCACAATGGTATCCTTGTGAATGTAATATGCCAGCACATCCTTCGCTTTTTCGTAACCCAGCTCTTCCATGATTTTCTGATAGTAAGGAGGATTATGGGTCATCATGATAAAAGGAGGAGTATCGAAACCTTC
>JALWDQ010000100.1:0-1733 GCA_027039625.1 Calditrichia bacterium
TTTTCAGCAGCCATTCCAGCTCGTAGCGCACTTCATCCAGCAAATCGGGTACACCGTTGCCACTTTCCGGTATGCCCAGATTGTCCCGGGAGAAACGATTCGGAAACCACTGGTAAGCCATAAGCAGCGTACCGACACTGATACCGGCATTCACAACATATTTCCCGAAATCTCCGGCATCGTGCCAGCCTCCCACCGTTTCCTGAAATCCGCTGGTATCGCAGGAAGAGTGGAAAACCGCATCGGACTGATGGCAGGCGGGATGCTGGTAAACACCGGCAAAGGTATTTTCCAGCGCCATGCCGCAGCGCTGAAAGTAATACCCCTTCTGGGCTTTCATGTAAGCTTCATGATAAACCGTGTCCGAAATCTCAAAGGGAAAAGACCAGCCCACACCGGGGACTTCGATGATGTAGGAACCACTCTGAGTCAGTCCGGTGAAATCGCCGCGGTAAAGTTCCATTCCTGTGGCGGGATCGCTGGCAGCGAACAAATTCAATCCAACGCGAAAAACCACCTGTCCGCTGCCAATTTCGTGTACCCAGAAGCTATCGGCTGCCTGATCGACAAAGAGGTATTTGGGAACGTCCGGCAGGTAGCCCAACTGATCCACAAAAACCTGGGCGGGAAATGCCGCCCGAATCAGAAACAGCAAAGAAACAATCTTTACAGGTAATGTTTTTAAAAACAATGTTTTCTCCTGGAAAAAACTTTATTACCGAAACCATCACTGCGAGCGATAGCGAAGCAGTCCCATTCATCAGGAATAAGATCGCTTCGTCGCAAGCTCTTCGCGATTGTCTTAAAATAAAAATCGCTCAATTCAGGATAAAATTTTAATCCAGGAAGGCCCTGAAGGGCCTCCACGGGTTCAATTCATAAACTCAATTTCCGGACTGTTAACATCCGAAATAATTTTCTTTACAATCTGCTAATTCCTTTCGGATGTTTCTCTGTAAAAAATTGTTTTTTAGAAAAATTTCTGTGTACCCTCCATCGGGTATTTTCACCCACCGGGATTAAAACTCGATTCCCACGGAATATTTCTGAATGCTTTCCAGCAAACCAAAATCCAGATAAGCGAAATCGATATGTAACATTACATTTCCCATCAAGGGATAGTTGAGACCGGCACCCAGGGTAAGGGATTCCTGAGAATCCTGTAAAAATAACGATTTATATCCGGCACGTAAAGCGAACATATCTTTGTACACATACTCCACGCCCACATGCACACTCTCGTAGTTGTCGTTGGGATGCTGGGCATCCGCAGCCAGCAACATACGGTGAAGCTGATTTTCGAACACCCGATAAGCCAGTCCAATGCGGAAGTTGAGTGGCATGGGCCAGCGGTCCATTTCCAGCAGCGCGGGGATACGACCATTATTTCCGGAAGCTGTGGGATCGGGGTCGTACAAAACACGGGAATTGTCGCCATCCATGCGCATTTTGGTGCCGAAATTGGTCATGGACATTCCCAGCAGCAAACCTTTAAAGGGCGTTACATAAAACACGCCCACATCCACGGCAAAGCCGGTTGCTGCCATATCCCAGATTGCCTGCCGAACAAATTTGCCGTTTATGCCCAGGGAAAACCGATCCGTCAGGCTAAAGGAATAAGCCAGACTGATGGCAAAATCTCCGGCTCGGAAGGTCTGGCCGGTGCCGTCCGGTTCTTCCAGGGTGGTAACTTCCATTTCATCCATGCTTAAAGCAGTAATACTGAAACCCAC
>JALWDQ010000101.1:0-1733 GCA_027039625.1 Calditrichia bacterium
CACCCAGTACCAGGGGATATTTAGCCTCCCACCCGATCCCTCCCCAACATTTTTACAGTTAGATATCGCCGGTGCGCTGAACACCGGATTGCTTACCATTATTTTTGCTTTCTTTTTCGTGGATTTATTCGATTCCACCGGTACTTTAATTGGCGTGGCGGAGCAGGCGGGGTTTATTAAGCCCAACGGCGATTTTCCCCGCGTAGGCCGTGCCCTGACCACCGATGCTGTAGGCACGATTGCAGGGGCTGTGCTGGGTACCTCCACCGTAACCGCCTACATCGAAAGCTCCGCAGGAGTAGCCGAAGGAGGACGCACGGGATTAACCACTGTTACCGTAGCAGTGCTTTTCCTGCTGGCGCTTTTCCTCTATCCGCTGGCGAAATCCATTCCTATTTTCGCCACCGCTCCGGCACTCATCGTCGTAGGTGCCCTGATGATGCAGCAGGTGGTTAAAGTAAACTGGAACGATATGTCCGAGGCAATTCCTGCGTTTTCGGTCATTCTCTTCATGCCCCTCACTTACAGTATTGCTAACGGAATTGCAGCCGGATTTATCCTTTATCCGGTCATTAAAGGGTTGTCCGGGCATTACCGGCAGGTGCACTGGCTAACCTGGATTCTGGGAATTTTGTTTGTATTGCGTTTCATTTTTCTCTCCTTTTAGCGAGAGGGGCGAGCAGCATCTACTAAACAGACTCAACTTAAAAATTGCCTTCTGGTATTTGTCCCGCAGCGCACAATAGGGAGAAGGATTACAATTATTTTTGTACTTATCTTTGAACCAGATACAAAAACCCAAACAGATGGAGGAAGTTACTGTGGAATATTCAATCAGTCCTACGGGAGAAGAGTTTCCTTTACCGAAACCGGAAGATTACCCTAAAGAATTTGCCCGGGTCAAAGCGCTGGTGGATGAACAGCGCCAGATGGGTCGCGAAATTGTGGTGGTGATGGGTGTAGGATTTGTTGGTGTGGTAATGGCGGCGATTGTGGCCGATACGGTGGATAAGCAAACCGGGGAACCAAACAAATTTGTGATTGGCATGCAGCGACCCAGCGTTCGCAGTTACTGGAAAATTCCCATCATCAATCGAGGAATTTCTCCGGTTAAAGCGGAAGACCCGGAAGTGGAGCCGATGATTCGCCGCACGGTGCTGGAAAAGAAAACGTTAACGGCCACGTTTACCTACGATGTACTCTCCCTGGCCGATGTGGTGGTGGTGGATGTGCAGTGCGATTATCTAAAGAATTCTCTGGGAAATGTGCGCACCGGCGAGGTGGAGATGAACGCACTGGAGAAATCGTTCGAAATTATCGCCAAACACATTCAACCCCATGCGCTGGTGCTTATTGAAACCACTGTGGCGCCGGGGACTACCGAACAGGTGGCTTATCCCATTATGCGCAAGATTTTCCGGCAGCGGGGTATCCAGAGCGATCCGTTGCTGGCGCACAGCTACGAGCGGGTTATGCCCGGACGTAACTACGTGGCCAGCATCCGCGACTTCTGGCGGGTGTGCAGCGGGATTAATGAAGAGGCACGAAATCGCGTGGTGAAATTCCTGAACGAGGTGCTCAACACCGAAAAATATCCGCTTACGGTGCTGGATCGTCCTATCGAAAGCGAAACGGCGAAGATCGTAGAGAATAGCTATCGCGCAACAATTCTGGCGTTTATGGATGAATGGAGCCGCTTTGCCGAACGCAACGGAGTGGATTTGATTAAGGTG
>JALWDQ010000102.1:0-5310 GCA_027039625.1 Calditrichia bacterium
GTTCCAGCGGATTGGAAACAGGAAGGTTTAACCCCGGTTCTGCTGGTTGGAGAGCAGGAAGCCACGATGGTTAATGTGAATATTTTTAACTCTAATGCGGTATTTAATCTTCCGTATTATTTGTTTCTGAAATTCGATAAAGCTAATTTTTCATCTCATCCCGAAGATCTGAATAAATTAAAACTCTACCATTGGGAAGAAAGGATGAGAGCATGGGTGTATTATGCATCCCAGCTTTCTGCCGATAGCAATGCCGTAATAGCCACTTTGAAGGAGTCTGGGTACTGGGCGCTGTTTTTAGCCGAAGATATCAAGGCACCTAAAATTGAACTTACAGTAGATGGAAGACCTTTGCGTTCGAAAGCTCAGGTATCCACCACACCAACGATGAATCTGGTAATTGAAGATGAAAGTGGTCTGCTGATTCAACGAGATCAGATAAAGGTGCTCATCGATAACCAGCCTCTACCAGAGGATAAAATTTTTATTCCCGACTCAGTAAGTCAATCAAAGATACTGGGTATTGCTGCCTATCCTAAGCTGGAATTGGGGGAGCACAATATGCATGTGGAGGTTAAAGATGTAAATGGCAACATTTCGAAAAAAGACTATACTCTTGTAGTTAGCGAAGATTTTGATGTCCATGTGTTTGGAAATTATCCGAATCCTTTTAGTGATTTTACTATATTTAGTTATTTTGTCAGTCCTGATGTTCTGGATGAATTTGAAATTCGTATTTATACTATTTCGGGACGCCTCATTCGCCGTATCGAGAATGATGTAAATACCATCAATCAACCGTTTGGTGCCAGAGCCAGCGGATACAACGAACTTATGTGGGATGGTAAAGATGAGGATGGAAATGAAGTTGCGAATGGGGTGTATTTTGCTTTGTTGCGTGCAAAATATAAAGGTGAAATAAAAGAAACGATATTGAAGGTGGCAAAGCTCAAATGATGAAAAAGATCTACTGGAAGTTTGTTATTATTATTGTTCTGGGAATCTCGGTATATTCCGGAAAAGCCGGCGAATATAAATATGCTGGGTCGTTCCTGGAATTAGGAATTGGTGCCCGGGCAATGGGAATGGGCGGAGCTTACGTTTCGGTGGCTAACGATGGCTCGGCATTTTATTGGAATCCAGCGGGAGTTTCTACACTTCTTCGCCCGGAAATATTCGGAATGTATGCCTCTCTTTTTAAATCCCTGGAGCGGCATCATCATATCGGATTTACGCGTCCACTATATGGTGCAACGGCAATCTCATTAAACTGGATTCGATTGAGCGTAACTGATATTCCCCGGTATTCTTCCGTAAATCTCGATCCGAATGATCCTACGGGTTATTGGAGAAGGATAGAGGAAAGTACCAACGCCGAAACCTGGCAGGAATTGAAAAGTTTGGGAACCGTTTTAACAGACGATCCGCTTGGTTTTAGTAATTTTGTTAATGATGCTTTTATTTTAACTCTGGCAAAACTCTATAAGATTGATTTTGATTTTGGTTGGCAGTATTTTATTCTGCCAGTAGAAATACCCATTGGGGTAAATATTAAATTTTTACGGCAATCATTATTTAATCAGAGTGCTTCCGGATTGGGATTTGATCTGGGAAGTATGTTTAAATTTGGATTGGATGACTTGTTCGATAATAACAATTTGGGTAAAATTGGTCTGGGAGTTACAGTTAAGGATTTGTGGAATACCAAGATTACCTGGAACACTGCTTCGCGTCAAAGTAATAAAATAAAGCATTCTTGGCACCTGGGAGCATCTTATTTTCAGCCTATTTCCAGTATTAATTCACAATTGTTGTTTGCGTATGCTTACGAACACAAGTATAAAAACGTTCATCATTTTGGAATGGAATACGTTTATTACGATCGGATTGCCATACGGTTCGGAGTGGATAATTCGCAATTTACAGCGGGAATTGGATTGCGGGTTATGTTGTTTAACCTGGATTATGCCTTTCGGGGGCATGATTTAGGAGGAAGTCATCGTATTAGCCTTTCGGTGAGGTTATGATGAAAACCGTTATCTACATCATCTTTATTTTGAGTTTTCTCTTAATGTATTGGGGCATGGGATGTAAAGATCAATCAAATCAGACTCCGCCGCCAGCAAAAGTGCGAATTGTTGAGAAAACACCAGAAGATTCTACTGTGGAGCATGGAATTGATGCGGTTCCGGATATAGATGCAATTTTTCTGGAATGGCATCCCAATACTGAAAAAAATTTAGCAGGATATATTGTTTACCGTAGTAAAATGGAGAACTCTCAATTTGTTGAGGTTGGAAGGGTTACCAAGAGATATGAAAAAATTGACACAACATTTACTGATTCTTTAGTTGCATTAACGAAACGATATTATTATTTTATTCGAGCTTTTGATGATCTAAATCAAATGAGTGAACCTTCGGATACTGTTAATTATAAACTATGGGTAAAACCTGTATTATTAGCTCCCGTAGGGGTGGTACAGAATCCAAGTTCAATTGTGTTTACCTGGGAATTTAATGCTTCGTTTGTTCCCAGTGAATTTGTATTTCGACTGGAGCGGTTAGGCGGATCGGGCTTTGTTAATTTTTTTACTAAACTTTTTAATTTATCGAACGATTATACTCCTCATCAGGAATGGGATTTGGCAAAACTAACCATCTTCACACCGCTTACCACAGGGACGTATCGTTGGCGGATTGATCCGATAGGAAATGAAAATTTGTGTGGGGCAGAATCGAATTGGATGATGTTTGTGGTACAATAAAATGGGATTAAGCGGTTTTATGAAAAGATATTCGCTTTTTATTATTCTTGCTATTGTTATAATTTTGAGTCAGGCGCAGACTCAGGATTTTCGGTATCAGAACCAATTGCAATATGGAGATCGGCCTGCTCAATATATTTTAGGAAATAATGATGTTTTGTTGATTAATGTCAATCTCTGGGGGCATGTTCATCGACCGGGTATTTACAGTATCCCCAGTTCCTTTGGAATCATAGACTTGCTTTCTTCTGCCGGGGGACCTTTAAAAACTGCCCGGTTAAATGATGTGAGAGTTATTCGTAAAAATCAAGAAGTGATTAAGGTTAATATCGCAGAATTTATTAAAACAGGAAATAAAGATTTATTAGTTCCTTTGGAACCTGGTGATGTTATTATTGTTCCGGGGAGTGTAGCGGATATTTTCGCGCGTATTGTTGCAATAGCACGTGATTTAGCCATTATCGCTAATGTTTATGTTTTAGCAACAAGATATCGGTAAGAGTACAGAATTTTACTTGACAAATTTAAAAAAATTTATTTAATTACGGTCAAACCTATTCTGGGGAGGACTGCTATGTCTAATCGTTACAGTATTATTGTTATTTTATTTTTGATCCCTATGATTGCTCTTGCGGGTACATTCGGTAGTAAAAGTATGCTCCATGTGCAAACCGCAAGCACGCTCAATCCCGGCACACTGGATTTTCGAACAAATCTGTATTTTTTTACCAAGGTAGGGGATTATCTGGGACAAAATAAACCAGAAGATTTTTCAGCGGTCAATTACTGGTTGGTGCAAAGTAATGGCCTGTTAAGCTATGGTATTATGGAGCATTTTGATGCCACATTAATGAATCGCATCTACCAGGATAACCATAAGCAATCCGAATATAATAGTCCCGAAGACCTCTTCCTGGATCTAAAGCTGGGTTCTTTTGGATTGGCTAATAATAAATTCAATTACGGATTGTTGACTCAGTTGCGGATTCCGGTTGGTAAAGATTATAACTATCCTTTCGAAGCCTACACTGCCGGTGCTTTTGAATATGGATTTACAGGGTTATTCTCTTTTTATAATGATCCTTACCTTCATGATCGAAGTTTTAGTTTACATTTCAATCTGGGATGGTATAATCACAACGATGCAGGAAAAGTACTGTACACCGATCCTGTGACCGGAAAAGAATACAAAGCAGGAAATAATGCCACAGAACTTCAATATGGTTTTGGGTTTATGTATCCCACAGAACTGTTCCGGCTTAATCTGGAAATCTGGGGAATTAGCTACATTAGTAAACCCGATTCCATGGCTTATAGTCGGGATAACTACATGTACATTACACCTTCTGTGCGATTTAAACCCAAAGAATGGTTCAGTTTCGATCTGGGATTGGATATTCGTATGAGCGGGGATAAAAATACCTCCTCGGAGTTGTTACCGGATCCTCGGAAAAATTTGACATTACCGTCTTATCCTTCCTGGCGAGTCTGGTTAGGTGCAAATTTCCGTCTTATGGGATTAACCCACAAAGGAGCACCCGGAGCCAAGTCTTCTGTTGAGAGTAAGGTGGATTTCTACGAAAAATTATTGCAGGATCGTCAACGCTCCAAGAGTATTGAAGAAGAACTCCGTCGTTTGAAAAAAGAACGTGAACAGGCGGAAAAGGAACTGGAAGAGCTGCGTCAGATGTTAGAAGAGCAGGGTGGCGGAAATAAATAAATGTGAGATCAATTTTTAAATTTAAAAATCCCTCAAAGTATTCTTTGAGGGATTTTTTTTCCAATTTTTTCAGGGAGATATTGTAGATATGAATGAAGATGAGATTTTGCAGAAATTGAGAAGAACACGCGATCAGGCGCTGGCTCGTTACTCTGGATTTAAAGTAGGTTCGGTCGTAACAACCCGTGATGGCAAAGTTTATACAGGGCATAACATCGAAAGCAGTTCTTATGGGTTAACAATATGTGCCGAACGTGTGGCTTTGTTTAAAGCTCTTTCCGAAGGAGAAAGGGAATTCGATAAAATTTATATTATGGCCAATAATGATGAATTTTGCCCACCATGCGGGGCTTGCCGCCAGGTGCTCATGGATTACGCTCCTGATATTGAAGTGATTCTGGTTACCGACAGCGGACGAAAAGCCTCATATAAATTGTCCGAACTTTTACCTGTTGCTTTTACCGAGCAACGTTTAATCGAAAGGAAATAGTCTCAGGGAGTTTTATCCACGTTTATTAATTTGACTAATTCCTAAAAGTTAACTATATTCCTTTAAATTAAAAATTGGAGGAAAAAAATGGGTTTAAATGCTTATGCACTTGTACGCATCACACCAAACAAGGTAAGAGAAGTAGTAGAAAACATTTCTAAAATTAAAGGTGTTCAACAGGTTCATCCGGTTACCGGACCTTACGACGCAATTGTATATGTGACTGCGGAAGATATGAAAGATTTAGGTAAAGTCATCCTGGCTGACATCCACAGTCTGGAAGGTGTTATTGATACAACAACCTGTCTGGTAGTAGATTACTAATTCTTTGGC
>JALWDQ010000103.1:0-5296 GCA_027039625.1 Calditrichia bacterium
CTTCCAGGATGATGATTTCTCGGTTTACTCCTGAATTCTAACGAAAACACTTATGAAGTATTTGAACATTTTTACTTATTGAAATCTGGTAATATGGTATTTGCAAAGATTCTCTTTTTATTTTACATTTTGTTTATCTGATTTAAAATCAACCATTTTTTGAAAATCAACTCTAATTGCGTTCTTTTTTGAAATATTTTGCAACACTGAACTGCTTCTTTCAATTACATCCATAAAGCTAATATGGATTCGCAATATTAATGATTAAACAATAATATCATGTGATTTACTTTAAAAATAATTAAAAAGATTTTCAAACAATATTTTACTTACTATTGGGGTGATTTTTAAAAAGATTTTACTCACTTCGTTTTACCAATTGGGAAAATGGGTTGAATAGCTCTGCTTATTCAAAAAAATCATGTTTTTGGTTTTAAGAGATATTGTTTTGTCTTAATTCCCCTATTTTTAATCTTCCGGACGGATTTCACCCGAGTAATCTTCTAATTCAATATCAGTGCAAAACTTCTCCAACCAGAATGAATATACTCACCCTTCTGGAAAAACAGAGCATCGTTATCCTGCCGGGAATTCTCTTTCCTCTCACTTTAAAATAAAGCACAACGGAGGACTTCCTCAACAGCTGAATCTACCAGTGTCCCTTTGTGAAGAATCACCCCTTTTTTTCCGCATGGCTGCGACTTCCTTAAAAACGCTCATATTCGTTCCGTGACCGGACAACCCATCACAAGAACACCAGATTTTAGCAAAATCAAGCACCTCTGGTGAACAAATTGTAAAATATTTTCCAATTGACTTCCTTAACCGATTCCAGTATATTTTTCGCTTGTTAATTTGGGTATTTGTGTAAAAATGTGTAAAAAATGTTGATAAAGTACGGAGGTTCATTTTCGAATGCGTCGTAATAACACGGTCCGTTTAGGGATCACGCTTTTTTTAGTCATTCTTTTTCTTTACCTGCTTTATCCCACCATCAAATTCAACTACCTGTTAAGCAAGGCAGATAAAGAGCGTCTGAAAATTGAAGATCCCAAGGCTTACGAAAAGCTGTTAAACAATTCTATTAAATTAGGGCTGGATCTGCAGGGTGGAATGCACGTCATCATGGAAGTGGACGTGGATGCTCTGGTAAAGGCGCTGGCTAAAAACAAGGATGAGCGTTTCGAAAAAGCCTGGGAAGAAGCGCATAAAATTGCTGCAAAAGAGGATGTGGATTTCATTACGGTGTTTACTCAGAAGCTGGAAGAGCAGGGTGCCGACCTGGCGCGGTATTTTGGAAGCAAAACCCGCCGCAATCGCGACGAGATTCTGGCTTACCTGCGCAAACAGGCTGAGGAAGCCATCAATCGTTCGCTGGAAATTATCCGCAATCGTGTGGATGAATTCGGTGTCGCTGAACCCACCATTCAAAAGGTGGGAACCAACCGCATTATCGTCGAGCTGGCGGGAATTACCGATCCTGCCCGGGTGCGCCAGTTGCTGGGTAAAACGGCGTTGCTGGAATTCCGGCTGTTAAAAGATCAGCAAATTACCCAGAACGTGGCAGCTAAAATCAACGAATACATTAAGAGAAAGCTGGGTGTCGCTACGGAAGAAGATACCAGCAAAACCGAAGAACCAACGGATACTTCCGTCGTGCGTCCCGAGGAGTTGTTTGGCAGCGAGGATACGGTGGTGCAGGAGACCACGGCGGTGCAGGATACTGCCCAAAAAGATTCCGCCGAACTGGCTCGGGAACGCTTATTCAAAGAAAATCTTTTCTTTATTCATCCCAACGATCCCCAGCGATTACTGGTACCGCGCGAGAATGCCGAACGGCTGAAACGCATACTGGAGGATCCCGAAATCCAGAAAATTATTAAAGAAGAGGCGGGCGATGCGGAATTCCTATGGGGGAAACTGGATCCTTCGGGAGAGTATTATTCCGTATATCTGGTGGATAAACAACCTGCCCTCACCGGCGAAACCATTGTGGATGCCTATCCCCAACCCGGATCGGGGTACGATCCCAACAGCTTCGGAAAATTCGAAGTCTCCCTCACCTTCAACGACGAAGGAGCGCGGATTTTTTCCCGGGTCACCGGCGCCAATCTGGGTAAACGGCTGGCCATTGTATTAGACCGAAAAGTTCATTCCGCCCCCACCATTCAGGCGAAAATTCGTGATGGCCGTGCCCGCATTACCGGTCTTTCCACCATGGAAGAAGCCAAAGACCTGGCCATTGTGCTGAAAGCAGGTGCCCTGCCAGCACCGGTGAAAATTCTGGAAGAACGCACCGTGGGACCATCCCTGGGACGGGATTCCATTGCCAAGGGAACCAGATCCGCCATTCTGGGACTCCTACTGGTAGCGCTGTTCATGATTGTGTATTACAAATTCTCCGGTTTTGTGGCAGACATTGCGCTGGTGCTGAACATCATCATCGTCCTGGGCGTCATGTCCTACTTCCACGCTACCCTTACCCTGCCCGGTATTGCGGGAATTATTTTAACCATCGGTATGGCGGTGGATGCCAATGTACTGATTTTCGAACGCATCCGCGAGGAACTGGATAAAGGAAAAACCGTCTGGTCCTCCATCGAAACCGGGTATGGGCGGGCGTTTATTACCATTCTGGATGCCAACGTCACCACCCTGATTGCCGGTGTGGTGCTCTATAACTTCGGTTTTGGTCCTATTAAAGGATTTGCTTTAACCCTGATGATTGGTATTGTGGCCAGTATGTTCACGGCCATTTTTGTCACCCGTACCATCTTCGATTTTTTGCTGGAACGGAAGATTCTGAAAAAAATGAGCATTTAGAAGGTGTCAATTTTTAAAATAGGAGAATAGATAGCGATGCGTTTCCTTCGAAATCCGAATGTGAACTTTATGAAATCCCGCAGGATTGCGTTAACCATATCAGGACTTCTGATACTGATTTCCATCGTTTCGCTGATTCTGCACGGAGGTCCCCGCTACAGTGTGGACTTCCGCGGTGGTACGTTTATGGAAATCAAATTTGAGGATAAAGCCGATCCCGCCAAACCCGTGGTCGTGGATATCGGCCGGGTGCGGAAAGTGTTCGATGAATTTGGGCTGGGAAATTCCGAAATAAAGCATTACGGTACCGGCCAGGAAATTGCCGTCCGTAGCGATGTTACCGAAAATACCGATCAGTTAATGAATCAGTTGATTGAACGCCTTTCGCAGGAGTTCCCCGAATACAATGTGATTGAAATGCGTAAAGAAACCGTTGGTCCCAAAGTCGGGAAGGAACTGGTCACCGCTGCTATTATGGCTATCTTCTGGGCCATCATTTTCATTCTAATTTACATCATGTGGCGGTTTGAATTCCGCTTTGGGGTAGGAGCTGTGGTAGCTTTGATTCATGATGTGATTATTACAGTGGGGATTTTTTCTGTGTTAAATAAGGAAATCTCCATCGCCATTGTGGCCGCACTGCTCACCATCGTGGGGTACTCCCTGAACGATACCATCGTGGTGTACGACCGAATTCGTGAAAACCTGCGTGCTTTAAAACGCCGCAGTTTCGATTTCGCTACCGTGATTAACCGCAGCATCAACGAAACTTTAAGTCGTACCATCATTACCTCCGGTACCACATTAATGGTGGTGCTGGTACTGTTCTTCTTTGGTGGCGAGGTGATTAAAGATTTCTCCTTTGCTTTGTTGGTGGGCATTATCATTGGTACTTACTCTTCTGTTTACATTGCCTCTCCGATTCTGGTGGAATGGGAAGCACGTAAAGTGGGGAAATCGCGCCGCCGGAAAAAATAAAGGGCCCTGGCGGTTGCAACTGTTTCCTTAACGGGAAATTCGAGTACGTTTATGGAGATTGAAGAGAAAAAAATTGGTGAAGTGACGGTGTTGCGCCTGGCGGGGAGTCTGATGGGCGGTCCCGAGGCGGTTGCCCTTAACGAAACCCTTAACCGCCTGCTGGACGAAGGGGCGCTAAAGCTGGTGCTGGATTTACACGAAGTGGAACGCATCAACAGCAGCGGGCTGGGAATTTTGATTCGTGCCCTAACAACATACAAGACCAACGGTGGTGCACTGAAGCTGGCACGGGTGAGCCCGAAGGTAGATAATCTGCTGGTAATGACGCGCCTGAACACCATCCTGGAAACGTTTGAAACTGTGGAAGCAGCCGTGCAGAGTTTTTAAGGAGAAAAAAGTACGGTATCCTGTTCAATATAATCTTGTTGAAAGTTATTGAGATTTGTAAAAAAACAAATCCTTTTTCGTGAAGCAAAACGTTGATTTGACATCTTGCAATTCAATCTGTAGTGACTCCGGTGTTCTGTAACCGGAGTTTTTTATTCCGGGGAGGATGGCCATGTCCGTACAGGTTGTGGTAGGGAGCCAGTGGGGGGACGAGGGGAAGGGAAAGATTGTAGATCTGCTCAGCGAGCAGGCAGATGTGGTGGCGCGCTACCAGGGAGGAGCAAACGCCGGGCACACCATTAACCTCCGGGGCAAAGATCACATTCTTCATCTGATTCCCAGCGGAATTTTGCACGAGCACACCGTCTGCGTCATTGGAAACGGTGTGGTGGTCGATCCCCGAGCGCTTATTCAGGAGATGGAATTTCTGCAGTCGCTGGGCATTTCGCTAACCAACCGTTTGTGGGTGAGCGACCGGGCGCATGTGATTTTTGAGTACCATCGCCATCTGGACGGACTGCTGGAAACCCTGAACGGGCAGTTAAAGATTGGCACAACCGGGCGGGGGATTGGTCCCGCGTATGTGGATAAATTTGCCCGGCGGGGAATTCGCCTGGGGGAATTGCGAGACAAAACCCGCTTCCTGGAAAAATTGCAACAAAATATCCGTCATGTCAATCGTCTGCTTGCCGAATTCTACCATAGCGACCCTCTGGACGAAAAAGAGATCGTGTCCCGGAACCTCCGGCTCCGGGAGCAGATGCTGCCTCTTATTACCGATACCGCCCGTTTTTTACATCGCGCAGCGTTGCAGGGGAAAGAGATTCTGCTGGAAGGAGCGCAGGGAACTCTGCTGGATGTGGATCATGGCACTTATCCCTTCGTTACCTCTTCCAATCCCACCAGCGGCGGCGCCTGTACCGGTACGGGACTTCCACCTACCTTCATAAACGAAGTGATTGGCATATTAAAAGCCTACACCACCCGGGTGGGGGAAGGCCCCTTTCCCACGGAAATCACCGGTGGAGCGGGCGATGCCCTGCGCCAGGCCGGTAAGGAATACGGCGCCACCACCGGGCGACCCCGACGCTGCGGCTGGTTAGATCTG
>JALWDQ010000104.1:0-1719 GCA_027039625.1 Calditrichia bacterium
ATATGATGGTCTGCGGATTATCGATGTGAGTAATCCCTCCGCTCCGGTGGAAGTGGGATTTTATGATACGGGTGACTGGGCTAATGGTGGGTATGTTTTCTATAGCCTGGCGTATGTGGCCGATGGGAACGCAGGATTGCACATCCTGAGCATCGCCAATCCTCGCCACGCCGACGAGGTGGGGGCTTTTCAGACGATCGGTTCTGCGCAGGATGTGGCGATTGCCGGGAATGACGCCTATGTGGTCTACGGGCGCGCGGGTCTGCACATCGTGGATGTCACGCATCCCAGCCAGCCGGTCGAGAAAGGCGCGCTAATCACGCCCGGATACGCTGTCGACGTCGCGGTCGCGCCGCCCTACGCCTATGTGGCCGCTGGCAAAGCGGGCCTGCGGGTCATCGATGCTTCCGATCCAGCGCACCCCGTTGAAGCAGGCTGGGTGGATACGCCAGGATACGCCATCAACGTCTCCGTGGCGGGTGCGATGGCCTATGTGGCCGATCTGGCGGGCGGTTTGCGCGTCGTTGATGTCTCCAGACCCCATGACCCCGAGGAAATGGGGGCGTTCACCCCATCCTTTCCGGTGAATGATGTCGCGATTGCGGAAGAATACGCGTATGTGGCCAATGGCGAAGGAGGCTTGCGCGTCGTCGATGTCTCCGATCCCACGCACCCCGCCGAGATCGCGCGTATTGACACGCCCGGCAGCGCGCTGGGCGTAGCGGTGGCAGGAAGCTACGCCTATGTGGCTGATGGCGCGGCAGGCTTATGTATCGTGGATATCTCCAATCCGACAGCGCCCGCCAACGTAGCTTGTGAGAAGAACCATCCTTTGGGAAGAGCCCAGGATGTCGTTCTTTTTGGCCATTACGCCTACCTTGCGGACAGTATCCTCGGTTTTTACATCGTCGATGTCACCCATCCCGCCCGTCCTGTGCTGAGATCCGACCATGTCGCGACAGGGATGGCGCTGGGGGTGGATGCGATGGGCGTCTATGCGTTTGTCGCCGCAGGCCATGAGGGCCTCCGTATTTGGGATGTCGCCAACCCAGGGCGTCCCAAAGCGTGCGGGGCGTACGACTTCCCATTGCCCGGGAGCGCCGAAGGCGTCGCCATCACCCCGCACCATGGCTACCTGGCCGATGGCGACGCAGGCCTTCGGGCACTCAATCTGGAGGACATGGCGCATCCCACAGAAGAGGGCGGCTATGCCACATGGTGGGACGCTGAAAAGGTGGCGATTTCAGGAAAGTTCGCCTACCTCATCGAGGGCAAGAAGGCGCTCCGTATCCTGGACGTTTCTTCCCCTTCGCAGCCCGTCGAGATGGGGCGGCTCAACATGGCGGACAACGGACACGATCTCGCCGTCGCGGGAGATCGCGTCTATCTCGCGTCGGGTGCTAGAGGCCTGCGCATCGTGGATGTTTCGGACCCTTCGCACCCAAACCTCATCAGCGTCCTCGACACGCCTGGCTTCACCTTGGGCGTGGTCATTTCGGGGGATTGGGCCTACCTTGCGGATGGAGATGGGGGGCTGCGCATCGTCGATGTCTCCGATCCAGGCCAGCCCCAGGAGGTGGGCTTCTACAATTCGCCGGGAAACACCCAGCAGGTCGCCATTTCGGGCGATGTGGTTTGCCTTGCGGATGGGGATAGGGGCCTGCGTATCATCGACGTCTCCGATCCCGCCCATCCTGCGGCACTCGGCCTTTATGATAT
>JALWDQ010000105.1:0-978 GCA_027039625.1 Calditrichia bacterium
CTTTCGATCCCCAGATTCTTATTCTGGACGAAGCTACCGCCAACATCGACAGTGAATCGGAACACTTGATTCAGGAAGCGCTAAAGGTGGTGCTTCAGGGACGCACGGCAATTGTAATCGCTCACCGGCTTTCCACAATCCAGGCTATGGATCAGATTGTGGTGATGCATCGAGCGCGCATCCGCGAGATGGGGACACACCAGGAATTATTGAAACAACGCGGATTGTATTATCGATTGTACCAGTTGCAGTTTGCCAACCATACCGGAATTTCTTCCACCTAAAACAGTCAAATCCCGGATACCCTTCCGTCCTGATAAAAAGAAAAGGTAAATTTACTACAACAATCGCTCTTTGAGGGAGGAATTAAAAGGAGATCATCTCGGTATTTTGCATTTTGCCATTGCGGCGCAGCACCCGGTTAAACTGCTGGCGAATTTGCTCCATATTAAACGGCTTTTCGATGATGCCGTCGATCACTTTATTGGATTTCATGAATTTGCGATCCAGCTGATTCCAGCCGGTGATGAGCAGCACGGGTGTTTCGGGACTCACTTTTTTAATCCGTTGCGCTAACTCGTAACCGTTAATTCCCGGCATGCTCAAATCCGTAAGTACCACATCACACTGATACTTCTGGAATTTAATCAAGGCATCCTCTGCACCGCTGGCTACGGTGACTTCGCACCCTTCATCTTCCAGCATCTCGGCCAGTGTTTCGCGCACAATTCCCTCATCATCCACCAACAGCACTTTGACATCGAACCGGCTGGTGGGTGCGCTGCTTTCCACTTCAATAAGCGATTGATCCTTGAGGGCGGGTAACTCAATCATAAAAATGGAGCCTTTGTCCGGGATGGAATCCACATAAATTTTCCCGTTATGGGCAGAAATGACTTCCGCAGCAATGCTCAATCCCAGACCGTTTCCTTTATCCCCTTTGGTGGTGAAGAAGGGTTCAAAAATGCGATCCTGCAC
>JALWDQ010000105.1:988-1718 GCA_027039625.1 Calditrichia bacterium
TAGTTGACCGCCCTGAGGCATGGCATCCAGCGCGTTGTTTACCAGATTTAACAAGACTTCCCGAAGGGCGGTAGAATCTCCCATCACGGGATAAATGCTTCCCAGATTGAGGCGCAGGTCGTAGGTAATGCCGCGGGATTGGGCTTCGCGCTCGAAGCGGGGACGCACAATCTCCACCACCTCCTGAATCAGGTCGTTCACATTCAACGGTTTGCGCTCACCGCTGTCTCCTGCTTTACTGCTCACGCTTTGCAAGCGCTTCACTGTTTTGGCACCGTCCAGCGCTGCCCGCTCTATCATGACCAGATCCCGCAGATGCGGCGAATTCCCCAGCTTCTTGCGCAGCATCTGTACCTTACCTAAAATCACGCTTAAAATATTATTTAAATGATGGGCGGAACCACTGGCCAATTCCCCCACGATTTTCATGCTCTCCAGGTGCTTCATGTATGTTTCGTAACGGTTCTTTCGCTCAATCAACGCTTTCTTTTCAATGAGCTGTACCAGCATGTAAGAGATGAAGCGATAGAGGTGCAATTCCTCCTGCGAGAGCTCTTCCTCTTTTTCGTGAAAGGCAACAACCCACACTCCATAATAAAATTTCTCCACCCGGAAGGGGAACACCAGCGCTGCGTTTAATCCGTACTTCGCCAGCCGCTCCCGAAACACATTATTCAAAGGATGCGCCACGTATTGGCTGTGCCAGAAGAAATATTCCTGCCCATTAAAA
>JALWDQ010000106.1:0-1717 GCA_027039625.1 Calditrichia bacterium
GCAGCAGTATTAATTGCCGAATTTGCCGGTAACGAACCCGGATTGTTGCAGGAGCAGGCTGATAGACTGATTCACAATTTGCGCAAGCAGGGATATCGGGGAGCGGTGGTACAGCGCAGCGATGCGGCACAAATTGCCACGGTGTGGGAGGTGCGGAAAGCAGGATTGGGGCTTCTGCTCAGCAAGCGCGGCGATGCCAAACCGCTGGCGTTCATCGATGATGCCGCTGTGCCGGTGGAGAATCTGGCGGATTATGCCGAGCAGGTGGTCAAGATTTGCCGGGAGGCAGGAACCGAAGCTGCCTTTTACGCTCACGCCTCCGCAGGATGTTTGCACATCAACCCCATCATTAATCTGAAAACTTCCCGGGGATTAGAGCAATTTCGCACCATATCTCAATCCGTTATCGAGCTGGCTATCCATTACGGCGGTACCAGCACCGGGGAACATGGAGAAGGACTGGCCCGCAGCTACTACAACAAAAAAGTGTACGGCCCGGAACTGTTTCACGCCTTTCGGGAACTGAAAACCCTCTTCGACCCGGACAATCTGTTCAATCCCGGCAAAATTGTGGATTCCACCCTTCCCTGGGATCCCGCTGTATTGCGCTTTTATCCCGGATATCGCACCCCGTACACCATTCAGGACACTGTGCTTGATTTCTCTGCCGATGGCGGTTTTGCAGGTCTGGTGGAAATGTGCAACGGACAGGGTTACTGTCGGCAACTGGAAGATGGCACCATGTGTCCTTCTTTCCGCGCTACGCGGGAAGAGCGCTACGTAACGCGGGGACGCGCCAATGCTCTGCGCGCCATGATCACCGGAAAACTGGGTGCCGATGGCTTAAGCGATCCCGAACTCTACGACATCATGGATATGTGTCTGGCCTGCAAAGCGTGCAAAGTGGAATGCCCCTCCATGGTCGATATGGCCAAATTGAAGTACGAATATCTCCATGCGTATTACCAGCGGAATGGCACTCCCCTTTCCGCCCGGATTTTTGGGCACATCAGCACCGTGAACAAACTGGGCAGTCTTTTCCCGCGCCTTTCCAATGCCGTGATGCGCAGCGATCTGGTTCGGGAAGTGATGGAAACGTTCCTGGGAATTGATCGACGACGCTCGTTGCCTGCGTTTGCTCCTCAAACATTTCAACAGTGGTTCGCCCGGCACGCACCCAATCGCAATGCCCCTAACGGTAAGGTAATTCTCTGGGACGACACCTTCCTTTCTCACAACGAACCGGAAATTGGGGTGGCGGCGGTGAAAGTGCTGGAGGCCGCCGGATTCGAAGTGCTAATCCTGAAAAATCGAAAATGCTGTGGCCGTCCCATGGTTTCCAAAGGGTTGTTGAAAGATGCCCGCAAAAACGCGGAGTACAACGTGCAGCTGCTGCTTCCCTACGTCCGTCAGGGAATTCCCATTGTGGGAGTGGAACCCAGTTGCGTTACCATGTTCCGGGAGGAGTACATTGATTTCCTGCGCAACGAGGAGGCACGCCTGGTTGCCCGGAACACCTATTTTATCGAAGAATTTCTGGTAAAACTTTCCCGTGAAGGAAAATTAAACCTGAATTGGCCTTCCCGAACGCCCACCCGGGAGTATCGCGTCCACGTCCACTGTTACCAGAAGGCGATGAACATGACAGCGAACCAGTTGCGGATGATGGAGCTAATTCCCGGTGCCCGGGTGCAGGAAATCGAAGGCAGCGGCTGTT
>JALWDQ010000107.1:0-1716 GCA_027039625.1 Calditrichia bacterium
TTGACCAATGGTTAATTTACCAATAAACAAGAATAGAGATTCTTCGCTCCGCTGACGCTGCGCTCAGAATGACAGGGGAGAGTATCTTCTGTGTTTTCTGTGTCTTCTGTGGTTTTAATTAAACTGCGCATTCAGAAAAGGAATATCCCATTCACCCCGTCCCATCCGGGACGGGTAATTTTCGTTTGGCCTCTCTTCCCACAAATAGAATTTGTGGGCTAGCTGCATGCCGTCCCTGTCGGGACGGGTGTTTTTCCCGTGGCTGCGCGCTGGATTACCCATGTGCGAGCGCTTCGCGCTCGGTTTTTACCGATGGTTAATCAACTAAAACACAAAAAAAGAGATTCTTCGCTTCGCTCAGAATGACAGGGGGGCGGTGCTGTCATTTTAAACCGTCGCCACAAAGTTTTTCCCTCTGTGGCGTGGTTCTTTGCTCAAAATTTTAATTTTGCTTATTTTGTTTTCCCTACCCCTTCATTTTTCATCTCTGCCAGCTTTTTCAAATCAATCTTATCCATAGCTGCTTTGATGGTTTTCATATCCACATTGTCACCGGAAACTTCCACTACAAAACGATTTGCCACCAGTACACTCATTTTACCGGAATGGGCTTCGTTGTCCCATTCTTCCATGGCACGGAACCCTTTGTATTTAATGGTGCGTTCATAACCGGTATCGGTCTCACGGTCGTACTCGGCCATGGCCCATCCGGCAGTGGCCATCCCTACCATATCCTTCATACTCCCCATATCCATAATCTGAATATGAATGGTACCGCCATTTTCATTTTCGTAAGTGGCTTCGGCCTGGGAAACCCGAATTCCCATGGCACTGGATTTGGAACCCTCCGCCGATTTGCGCTTTAAGCCGGGTAATTCTTTGGGTAAAAGAGCCTTCAAAGTGCGGAAATTAACCGGTTCCACCGGTGCCGCTTTTTTCATGGCTTCGCTGAGTTGCTGCATGGCTTTGGCCATGTCCTCGAAATTTGTGCCCTGGGGATTCTCTTGCTCGGTTTGCGCCAGAGCACTCATCGACCAAAGTGCAACGATTAAAAACAGTGTGATTAAAAAACGCATGTGATTTTCCTCCTGATAAGTTTTAATAAAATGTTATTTAATTTACTCTCGTTTACTTACAAAGTTGCAGATTGGCATCACAACAGCAATATTTGTGAAGAATGCCCAAGCAGTTTAGTAAATCTCCTTATAATTTGTTGTTCTCTGTAAGTCGGAAGATTTAGCCAGGTTCATGCGTTAGGGAATCTCCACATATTTTGTGTTCTGATTAATCCATACAATTCTTAAAACGCTCAAACTGAAGTTTGATTTACAGATTACCTCAAACTAAAGTTTGAGGTACAATTATTTGCTTTCAGAACCCTCTACTTCAATAGGTTCCCACTCCCCAAAAGTTTCAATATGCACATCCACGCCGGGATCGGTAATGTACGTTTCGTACGTATCGTAGTACCACCCCATGTATCGTGAATCTCCGCCTCCCTGGGTGGTAATGAGAAACCGATTGGAAAGATGCCCGATGTGCAGAGCCCGGTCCCGGGGCAGCTCCCGGTCGCCACCCTGGGGATCCATGGGAATCCAGCCGTAATGGGGCAAATACACCTCAGGCCAGCGATGGAAGACATCGTCCAGGGAAGCATCATCTCCCCGCACCACATAACTGCCCACGTATCGGGCGGGAATTCCCGCCGCCCGGCAC
>JALWDQ010000108.1:0-5262 GCA_027039625.1 Calditrichia bacterium
ATCCTGATTCGCTCGGTTGCCCGGGAAAAACCGCTGGTGATGTTCTTCTTTATGCTCATCAACCTGTTTTTATTACTTATTTTAATGAAAAAAAGTCCCTTTGCTTACATCTGGCACACCCATGCGGATGTTCCGGTGGGATTTACCCCGGCGGATGGCGCGGGACTGAATCCCCTGCTGGAAAATCCCTGGATGATTATTCATCCGCCGGTAATGTTTATCGGATATAGTTCCACGATGGTGGCCTATGCCATGGCGATGAATGCCATGGTGCTGCGCGATTTTTACGGCTGGATTAGGGAAGCACGTCCCTGGGTGATTTTTTCTACCCTCATGCTGGGTGCCGGAATCATTCTGGGAGGATATTGGTCCTACGTCACTCTGGGTTGGGGTGGCTATTGGGCCTGGGACCCGGTGGAGAATGCTTCGCTGGTTCCCTGGCTGTTTACGGCGGTGTTGTTGCACGGATTGGTGATTCAGCAGCGGCAGCGCGGATTGGTGAAGACTAATCTCTTTCTGGCCGGAATGTCTTTTATCGCGGTACTCTGGGGTTCTTTCCTTACCCGTTCCGGGGTACTGGGCGACTTTTCGGTACATTCTTTTGCGGAATCGGGAATGAACCTTTATCTGGTGGTATTTGTGGTGTTCTTCTCGGTTATCTTCCTTTATCTGTTCTTCAAAACCTTCCGGGAAATGGAGGGCAAGAAATTCGCCGAAGGATTATTCAGTCGGGAAACGTTCATTTTAATCGGAATGCTCACCATTCTGCTTACGGGAATTGTGGTTTTCGTGGCAACTTCTTCCCCTATTTACACGCGCTTGTTGGGGAAACCTTCCAACGTCTCCACCTCTTTCTACAACATCATCAGTCAGCCGGTGGCAGTATTTTTACTGTTCTCCATGGCATTGGCACCGCTCCTGGCCTGGAAAGTCTCGGCGCTGCGCAATGTGAAAGTAATTACGATTAGTGCCGCTCTCGCCGCAGTCATTACGGGAATTTCCGTTGTGCTGGGACTCAATCATCCCATGTCCATCCTGCTGGTATTTCTGGCACTTTTTACCATTTTTACGAATGGATGGGTTATCTGGCAGTATCTACGCAAAGTGCCGGTAAAAGCGGGTGCTTACCTGGCCCATGCGGGAATCGCCCTCATGATTATTGGCATTATTACTTCTTCCTGGTACGATACCAGCGAAAAGGTTACGCTGCCCGCCGGAGAATTTGTAAAAACCCGTTTTGGTTACGAAGTAGAGTTCGTGAATTTCGTACAAAGACCCGACGGGAAAGACCGGGTAAAATTGCTGGTAAAAGCAGGCAATAAAGTGTATGAAGCCGAACCGCAATTCTATTACAGCGATTACACCAAGAGCTATATGATTTCTCCCCATGTTCAGGTGGGACTAAAGAAAGATGTGTACATCTCGCCTATCTCTTTTATGCCAGCGAAATTTGGAAATTCCCGCAAGGTGATCCTGGGGCAGGGAGAGACGCAAACCATCAACAATCTGTTGATTACCTTTAATCATTTCATTACCGGAGATCATGAAAGCGGTGCCAATATGACGGTGAAAGCGGATATCACCGTAAACGTTACCGGCAAGGATGGTTCCCGGGAATATGAATTGCAACCTGCCATGTGGTACGAGAACGGCAAATTAACTTCGAATTTGGTGGATATTCCCGGCACGGATTACAAAATCAGAATCGAATCGCTGGATGCCACATCTCATCGGGTAACCTTCTTGCTGCAATCTCCCGCTCCGGGTCAGGAGAAACCCCGGGATATTCTGGCGATAGAAGTGAGTGAGAAGCCGCTCATCAGCATCCTCTGGTTGGGTTCTGTTATTCTGCTTCTGGGTATAGCGATTTCTCTATTTGACCGGGGAACCGGTAAGGACAATTAAATGCGAGTTACGGAATAAATTATAATATTTTTCATTTTTCATCAGTATTAACTTGAAATTATTATTTTTATTATTTTGAAATTAACCGTATAAAGTGTGCAAGAATGATTTGCATATAAATAGAAAAGAATCCATCTAAATGAAACTTGTGTCCAGTTAGATTGCTAAAGGGATTCAGAATATTTTACATCGGTGAAAATTGGCATAAGATAAACTTTGTGGAAAATGCTGAACAGTTGCACTATACGCGCATTTTACGATTATTATTTTATCAATAATTAAATTTATTTATGAAATAACGCTACTCCTTAAAAATTAATACTGTGGATTAAGTTTTTAGTAACGCCCTTTCAGGGCTTGAATTTTTGATGAATGTTCTTTACCTGGGGCTTTGCCCCAGGCTATCTATATGTGAGCGCTTTGCGCTCGGAGTATTTATAACCTGTGAATTCATCCTGGATATAAATGTGAAAATGAGACGGATAGCATTCCAAGAAACATTTTAATTCAAACATAATTTTTTAAATAGCAAGTATCCCATATAAGTAAAACATGCCCAGCATTCTGCGGATAAACAACCAGGGTAAAGCTTTTTGCAAGATTGTTAACCATGGATTAACACATTTTTTTCTCTGGAACCAAACCGGTGAGCGCATTTAAAACTAAAAATTATCGGAAAATGTACTACATGAAACATGCCTTATTCATCTGGAGCTTGATGGCATTTTCCCTGCTGGGCACGGGATGTCATCGGCAGGAAGAGGAACAAAACATTATTGCGCAGGTGGGGCCGGAAGTGATTTCTGCGGAGGAGTTGCAGGAGAGTCTCATCCTGGAGCCACAGTATCAAACCCGCGCGCCGCTCTCCCGCGTGTATCAGAGTCAGTTGAACTACCTGATTCAGCGCAATTTTCAGTATCTGGCTGCCCGGGAGGTGCATATGGACACCATACCCGAGGAGGCGTACCGGTTAAAATTCATCGAAAAGCAGGAGCTTTTCAAAGCGTTTATTAAACAACGGTTTCTGGATACTTTGCGGATTTCGGACAGCGATTTTCAGGAGGGATTGAGGCGGTTTCAGGAAAAACGCCACGTGCAGCACATTTTTACCCGGGACAAAATCCGGGCACAGAAAATCCTGAAAGAACTCCGGCAGGGTACTTCCTTTGAAGAAATTTTTACTCGCTATACCGCTTCGAAACGTCTAGCCGCCCATGCCGTGGATCTGGGATACGTCACCTTCGGAGATCTGGATAAATCCCTGGAAGATGCGGTGTACCAATTGGAAAAAGGAGAGTTCTCCGGAATTGTGCCTTCTCAGTACGGCTTTCATATTCTGCGGATTGAAGATATTATCCCCAACCCTGCAGCGGAATATTTGCGTCCTTCTGCGATTCACACCCTGGTGCGGGATGTCATTAAAAATCGGCAGGCCGACCGGCACATTCGCAAATATTTGAAACAACTGGCGGGGGAACGAAAGATCGCCGTGAACAACGTTTTGATGGAGATGCTGGTGCGCAAGATTCAAGAGGTGATGGGTGAGGATTATATTCAGACACAGGGCATGATTCCTCCCATGAACGATCGGGAAATCGGGGAGATTCGCTTGCAGGTGCAGGATGTTCTGGACAAAGTGCTGGTACGTTTTGGGCAGCGGGAGCTCACGGTGCGGGAGGTGCTGGAACGTTTACGGCAAACGCCTCCATTACAGCGTCCTTATTTAAATAACCACGCCCGTCTTGTTCAGGCGGTTATTAATATGATTCGAGAGGATTTGATTGTGCAGGCGGCGCGGAAGGAAGGGCTGGAAGCAGATCCACGGGTGCGAGAAAGAATTCACACCCAGCAGAAATATTTTCTGGCGCGGGAATTTTCCGCCCGGTTGTCCCCGGAATATCGGAAGCTTCATCCCGAGGAGTGGAAACGCTATCGCCAGGTGTGGTTTCGAGTGCAGGAGGAATATCCCGTACAGGTCTTTCGGCAGCGGCTCTTCCCGGGAGTGGCGCATCCGGATAGCATCTTTGTTGATCCGCCTATTCCCGTGGTGTTGAAAAATCAGTACCGCTGGTAGAGGATTCCCATCTTTTTGGAATAAATGAACAACGGGTGAAATAAAAAACCTCCTGTCCGATTCCGGCAGGAGGTTTTAGCAGGGAAATTTCGCATCGTTTACAGATCCAGGCAATTTTGCCACACGCCGTGGAGGTTGCAATAGGATACAGCGCACAGCGATTTAAAATCCGATAGATTAACCTGAAACACCGCTTTCGGTTCGGTAAATCCCGGTGCAAATGCGGCTCGTCCCAGATTAATGACCATTCCGTTTTGATGAACGCCGTACAATTCCGCCCAGGCAATATGGTGCTCGGCGGTGTTGGGGTGGGCGACTTCCTTCCCCACGGTTACAGTAACGGTATTTCCGTCCACTTCTATGATGGGTACGTGCTTCTCCTTGCCTTCTGCCTCGGCACTTTTTAATACGTCAGCAAACTTCATGATGCGCCTCCTTGTTTTAAATTTACGGTGTGAATTGCCATTTAAATCCAATTAATTGATGCCCAAAGATAACAGGAGTTACCGAAGCAGGCAACGAAAATTTCAGGAAGAATTCGGGGGAATATTTTAACCGCAAAGGTCGCAAAGCATGTGAAGAAATTCCAAATTCCAAATTCCAAAAAACAAATTCCAAATTCCAGAAGGTGATTTATCGAAAAAGCGAAATGTCCTAATGTTTATAAGTTGGTAGAACTTTCCTCGACAGAACAGTAGAGATACTTTGCTTCGTTGGCGCTGCGCTCAGAATGACAGGGTGGCGGTGTTTCTGTCATTCTGAACCCTCGCTTGTAGCGAGGGTGAAGAATCTCTTACGATTGGAACGAAGAGAAATAGAGATTCTTCGTCGTCCCGCGTTGCGGGACTCCTCAGAATGACAGGGGGGAGGTGTTCCTGTCATTCTGAACCCCCGCCGCGCAGGCGGATGAAGAATTTCTCATTTGAAATGAAAAATTGAAAATGTCCGCTCGTCCCGTAGGGAACCGTTCAGTCAGAGCCCGTCCACAGGATCCTTCGGATATTCCGCAGGATGCTGTCCGCTACGGACTCTGCGAGCGCACGGGCAGGATGCTGTGCAAAAAATGAGAAATTTAAAGCGAAATACTTTGCGAACTTCGCGCATCCTTTGCGTTCTTTGCGGTTTAATAAGATTAACCGCAAAGGTCGCAAAGCATGTGAAGAAATTCCAAATTCCAAAAAACAAATTCCAAATTCCAGAAGGTGATTTATCGAAAAAGCGAAATGTCCTAATGTTTATAAGTTGGTAGAACTTTCCTCGACAGAACAGTAGAGATACTTTGC
>JALWDQ010000109.1:0-5260 GCA_027039625.1 Calditrichia bacterium
GTGCCATTTACTCAGGGGCATCCTTTTGGTTACCCTCTGTTTCCGGAGGTTCAGGGAAGTGCTTTGATTGCGCAGCGGCTCACTCATTTAAATGCGGCTAATTTCGAAACCTATTTTGTACCCGGTGTGGGACACGAATTTTACGGGACTTCCAACGGAAGCTGGACAAATGGTAGCGGCGGAAATGCCTACTGGGACACGCTCGTCATTCGGATTACTCAATTCCTCTGGCAGCAACACAAACCCACTGCCGCTTTCAGTTTCTTGGTTCAGGATAGTTTTACCGTGGCGTTTACCAATCAAAGTGCAGACCTGTGGCGCTGCACCTGGGATTTTGGAGACGGTGCCTTGAGCCATGAGGTGCATCCCCTGCACACTTTCCCTGGGGCAGGGAACTATCGGGTGCGGTTGTATGTGGAGAATGCCATCCAGAGCTGGGACACGCTTTCGCAGGTGGTCTCTCTGCAGCCGTTAGCTCTGGCGGAGAATCGGGAGAGAGTGCCGGAGCCCGTGGTGGAGGTGTTTCCTAATCCGTTCAATCTGAGCACGCGCATTCATTTCGTTCTGCAGCAGGCACAGGAGGTGCATCTGGAAATTTTCAACCTTCGGGGACAGCGAATTCGTTCTCTTCTCCATCGCTGGTTAGCGCCGGGCCGTTACACCGTTCTCTGGAATGGATGCGATGCTTCGGGACGTCCCGTGGCCTCAGGAGTGTACCTCTGCCGTTTGAAAGGGACATCTGGCTCCTCCTTTACCGGCAGGGTTATTCTTTTAAAATAATTTTACCTGGTATCCTATTTTTTGAAATACATGTTTAATTGTTAAAAGGCCTTGTTCTTTAGTTTTTTGAGTGTTGCCTGCTGAACATTCCGAAAGTTTTTATTCTTCCACAAGCTACGGTTCATTCCGGAGCTTTTACCAGGAAGTTCTTCTAAAGCACATAAATTGTCTGCGGACTACCTCTAAACTTTCGCCAAGCGATTGGGTTTGTGGTTAAATTCCGGGTAAGCTTTTGTAAATCCCTTTATAAAGTGCTAAACAGTAATTCCCTTTTTGAGGGAACGGATTAATCATGTTCTTAAAATATCTTGCTTATGAGGGTAGAAAATGTTAAGTTTTTTCGTTTGAAAGCCGTCGTGCAGGGAAAGGAAAGCATACTACCATGTGTGGGGTCGCAGGATATTTTTCCCGTTCGGGAATGGATGTGGCGGAGCAGGTGATGCTGGCGCTCTACTCGGAACAGCACCGGGGACAGGAAAGTTGCGGAATTGCTGTTTCTAACGGACATACCATTTCCTCCCACAAATCCATGGGTTACGTGAAAGAAGTGTTTACTCCCGGGGTGCTGAAATCCATGCCCGGGCACATTGGAATTGGGCACGTGCGTTACCCCACCCGGGGGAGTTCGGTGGTGGGCAATGCCCAACCGCACCTCATCGAAACGCTGGGAGGCCCCATCTACGCCATTGTGAGTAACGGAGACATTATCAATTACGACGAGATGGCCACCTATTTGCGCAGTAAAGGGGTGTACCTTTCTTCCACCAACGATGGGGAACTGATTGGCCGCTTTATTGTGTACCAGCACGAACGGCAGGGACTCACCATTCCCCAGGCCATTCGCCTGGCGATGAAAAAAATCAAAGGCGCTTATTCCGCACTTTTTCTTACTCCCCGCTCCCTGTACATTTTTCGGGATGAACACGGCTTTCGTCCGCTATTCGTTGCCGATGTGGGAGACGATGTGGCGGTAGCTTCGGAGACCTGTGCGCTGGACATTTTGCGTCCCCACGAAATGCGGGAAGTGCTGCCGGGAGAAATTATTCAGGTGACCCGGGAGAAAATGATTAATTCGCCTCCACCGCTGGATATGTTTGGCGAAACCCAAACCCCTCACCTTTATCATTGCATTTTCGAATTGATTTATTTTGCCCGGCCAGATAGTTTCGAATTTAGCGAATATGTGTATGACGTGCGGCAAAAAATTGGAGCCCGGCTGGCAGAGAAGGACGATTTCCGTGCCGATGTGGTGATTCCCGTACCGGACTCCGCCAATTTCATTGCGCTGGGATACGCCCAGGCGAAAAACATTCCCTTCAACTTCGGATTGATCCGCAATCACTATGTGGGTCGTACCTTTATCCGTCCCGATCAGTACCTGCGGGATGAATCCGTGCGGCAAAAGTTCAATCCCTTGAAGGATTTCCTCAAAGGCAAACGCGTGGTGGTGGTGGACGATTCCATCGTTCGGGGAACCACCATCCGGAAAATAATCCGCATGATTCGCGGAGCAGGTGCCCGGGAAATCCACCTGCGCATTGGTTCTCCCCCCGTCCGCTTCCCCTGCTACTACGGCATCGATACCCCCACCCGGGAAGAACTGATTGCCAACAACATGAGCCTGGAAGAAATTTGCCGGTACGTGGAAGCTGATTCCCTGCGCTACCTGGAAATAGAGGATCTCAAATCCTGTGTGAAAGCACCGGAGAATTTCTGTTACGCCTGTTTTAACGGAGATTATCCCATTCCCAAACAGGTGGAATTCTCCACAACCATTTTAAACGAGGCAGATGAATTACGGTGAAAAAAGGCATTATTCGTTTGAACAACATGATTTTCTACGCGCATCACGGTTACTATCAGGCAGAACGGGAACTGGGACAGAAGTTTCAGGTGGATCTAGAGATTGAAGCCGATTTCAGTCGGGCAATTCAGAGCGACAGTTTAAATGATGCGGTAGATTTTGAAGCGATTTATCATTCGGTCTATAACATTTTTAGCAGTTACAAATTCACCCTGCTGGAGACGCTGGCTGACCGCATTGCCCGGGAGGTGATGGAAAAGTTTCAGGTACTGTCGGTACTCATTCGGGTGCGGAAACCGCAGGTTCCGCTAAATGGTTTTCTGGATAATGTGGAAGTAGAATTACGGGTGCAGCGCGAAGAGCATGGATGATATTTTTATCGCCCTGGGTTCAAACGTGGGGCAACGACGCCACCAGCTTATCCGCGCCATTCGCCACCTGCAGCGCCTGGGGACCATCCAGCAAATCTCCCCTTTGTACCAGACCAGCCCCTACGGCGGTGTGTCCCAGCCCGATTTTTTGAATGCGGTCGTGCGCTTTACCAGCCAGCAGGAACCCCTCCCCTTACTCCGAGCACTCAAAGAAATCGAAAAGGCTCTGGGGAGGCAACACCGTATCCGCTGGGGACCACGGGAAATCGATCTGGACATCATCCTCTACGGAGCACGCATGTGGGAATCCCCGGAACTGACAATTCCCCATCCGGATTTTGCCAATCGCCGCTTTGTGCTGCAACCGCTCTTTTCCCTGGCGCCCGAAGCTGTGGATCCCCGAAGCGGCAAAACCATTCGCCAATTACTTTCGGAATGCCGGGACAACACCCGGGTGACCCTAATTGCAAAGAACTGGTACTCTGATGAACTTGAAATTTGACCATCTACACTACATTGCCATAGAAGGAGTGATTGGTGCCGGAAAGACCTCTCTGGCACACCTTCTACAACAAAAAATTGGTGGCCGCCTGGTGCTGGAAGTGTTCGAAGAGAATCCCTTTCTGGAGGACTTCTACCGGGACCCGGAACATTACGCCTTCCAGACCCAGATTTTTTTCCTGCTTAGCCGTTACCGCCAGCAGGAAGAAATTTTACAATACGACCTGTTCGAACGCCGAATTATTTCCGATTATATGTTTGTAAAGGATCGCATTTTTGCGACCCTTAATTTAAATGAAAAAGAAATGGTGTTGTACAATATGCTTGCCAACATTCTGGAAAAACGCATCGTGAAACCGGATCTGGCCATTTATCTTAAAGCGTCCACCAAACGCTTGATGCGCAACATTCGCCGACGGGGGCGCCCCTACGAACGGCACATTACCGAAGAATACATCGAATCGCTCAATCGCCTTTACGAAGAGTACTTCTGGAACTATTCCGCTACCCCGCTGTTAATAATCAATACCGAGAATCTGGATTTTGTGCACAACGAACACCATCTTAACCAGATTCTGGTGGAAATCAGCAAACACCGGCAGGGTAAAAAATTGGTGAGTTTTGATTTTGGAAAAGGTTTACTCTAAAGCGGGAGGAACCGCCGGGCAAACCGGAAGGTAATTTGTTAGGCTTCAAATAAAATAAATGATATTTTTGCACTTGATTTGTTGTATTTACGATATGAAAAAAAAGAATCATTTCGGCAAGAGATATGAGTCGCAAAGAAAGAGAAATTTTTGAGGCAATATGATGAAGAAAGAATTACTTAAATTTAAAGATGAAGATCAGGAGAGGGAATTTTGGTCTTCACACGACTCAACGGAATATATTGATTGGGATAGCGCTGGAGAGCTCATACTTCCCAACCTGAAACCGTCTTTAAAAACTATCTCGTTACGATTGCCTGAGCATCTTTTAAATGAGCTTAAATTCCTGGCCAATAAAAAGGATGTACCTTATCAGTCCTTACTAAAAATATTTTTGGCAGAAAGGGTTCAATTAGAGATAAGAAAGTTAAGTCAAAATAATTTAAAATTTAAAGAGAAAATGGCTCAACAATAGGGTGCACTTAACCGTCATTCTGTTGCGACTTTCGGCCTTGCTCCATGTCGGCAAGTGACCCCGGATGTTAAATACAATTAAACGGAATTTATTGAGCTATGATACGCTTATTATTGTACATACTATTTTTCTACATTCTTTACAAATTAGGGAAGAACTGGCTGGAAGGAACCTTTAAACCCCGCAGCGAAGTTAAAGGGAGGCCTAAACCACCCGTTAAACAGTACAACCCCGAAGAGATTGAAGACATCGATTACCAGGAAGTGAAACCGAATGAAAAAGAATAATCCCCATCCCTCGGAAGTTGAACAACTACGGGAGGAGAATAAGCGGCTCAGCGTACTGCTGCATCTGGCTCAAAACCTACAAATGTATCTGGAGCTGGATAAGCTACTGCAGGTAACCATGGAAGAGGTTGCCCGCATCCTGGAAGCCGATCGCTGTACCGTTTTTTTGCTGGATGAAGAGCATCAGGAGCTGTGGTCGATTGTAGCCATGGGCATCGAAAAAGGAAAGGAGATTCGTTTCCCCGCGGATAAGGGAATTGCCGGATACGTGGCGATGACCGGTGAGGTTCTAAACATCCCCGATGCCTACCAGGACGAGCGCTTTAATCCCGAGATCGATCGCAAAACAGGGTACCACACCCGCAACATGCTCACCATGCCCCTCAAGAATAAGA
>JALWDQ010000110.1:0-1708 GCA_027039625.1 Calditrichia bacterium
GATTATGACGAGCAACTGACCGGCCAGCGGCGAGAGGGGGCGTACTACGCCACTTGGGGGCTGCTGGATCAGGTCATCAGCGGGGTAGCGGCGGCCGGTCTGCCGTTGTTGTTGCGGCTCGGCAGCAGTCGTTACGACCCTCACGGGCCGCTGGGGGTGCGGATGGTCGGCGTGGTAAGCGGGGTGCTGATGTTGCTCTCCTTCCTGATTTTCCTGCGCTACCCGTTGAGACGGGAGGGGGTGAGGGATGCGTAAGTTCTGCTCGTATGGGCCGGTGGACACGCGGTTGCACTACTACGTCGAACGGAAGGAGTTGGTGGAGTACGCGCTGTCCCAGTTGCGGGGAGAGAGGCCGGAGGAAGGGGGGCACTACATCACGGTGTGGGCTCCGCGGCAGCGGGGGAAGACGTGGGTAATGCAGCAGGTGTTGTGGAGGTTGCAGGAGGATGAGCGGTTCGACGCGGTCAAGGTCAACGTGCAGGTTTTGAAGGGGGAGGAGTCCATCGCCGCGATTCTGGACTACATCGTGACGGGCATTGCGCGGCAGTTGGGGAGGGAATTGCCGCGCCCGGAGTCCCTGCTTGACTTCGAGCGGGTTTTCTCGCGGGAGGTGCTGGAAAGGCCGCTGATTCTGATGCTGGACGAGTTCGACGCCTTGAACGAGGAGGCGATTTCCGACCTGGCCGGTGCTTTCAGGAACATCTACATTCGGCGACGAGACCAGGTGGGAGTGCCGACGGAGGAGAAGGAGTATCTGTTGCACGGGGTAGGGCTGATTGGGGTGCGGGCGGTGTTGGGGGTGGAGAGCAGCAGCGGGTCGCCGTTCAACGTGCAACGGAGTCTGCACATTCCGAACCTGACTTTCGAGGAAGTGGACTATATGTACCACTGGTACGAGCGGGAGAGCGGGCAGGTGGTGGAGCAGGAGGTGATAGACCGCGTGTACTACGAGACGCAGGGGCAGCCCGGCCTGGTCTCGTGGCTGGGGGAGTTGCTCACCGAGCAGTACAACGACGACCCCACCGCCCCCCTGACGATGAAGCAGTTCAACCGGATGCTGCTGTGGGCCATCAACGGCCTGGGGAACGCCAACGTGCTCAACATCATCAGCAAGGCGCGGCAGGACGGGTACAAGGAAGTGGTGTTGGAGATGTTCGAGACGGGGGTCAAGAAGGAGTTCCGCTTCGACGACCCGCAGTTGAACTTCCTGTACCTGAACGGGGTGATTGACATCGAGGAGGGGGCGGAACGGCTGTACGCTCGGTTTCCCTGTCCGTTCATCCAGAAGCGGCTGTTCAACTACTTTGCGGGGGAGTTGTTCGACCGGCCGACGCAGTTGTACGACCCGTTTGCGGACTTGAGCGCGGTCATCACGGAGGAGGGGCTGAACGTGGCGGGGTTGCTGCGGTTGTACGAGGAGTACCTGGGGCGGCATCGGGAGCGGCTGCTGGCGGATGTTCCGCGGCGGCGGACGGACTTCAGGCCGTATGAGGCGGTGTATCACTTCAACCTGTACGTGTACCTGGACAAGTTCTTGGAGCAGTACGGGGGGCGGGTGTGGCCGGAGTTTCCGACGGGGAACGGGAAGGTGGACTTGCTCATCAAGTACGCCGGGCGGCGGTACGCGGTGGAGGTGAAGAGTTTCGCCAGCGTGTACGAGTACCGGCGGGCGTTGCGGCAGGCGGCGCGGTACGGGGCGGAGTTGGGG
>JALWDQ010000111.1:0-1706 GCA_027039625.1 Calditrichia bacterium
CTCCCAGCAACATGTAAGGATAAATGAAATAATTTAACCGGTGTTTGGTGCGAGGAGGTACTAACTGAATATCCCGCCCCATGGTAAACTGAATGCGCAGGGAATCCAATCCCCCAAACAGCAATTCTCGTTTCTCGGGATGTTTGTCCGCTTCGGAGATATCCACCGGCACCCAGCCACGGGTTTCATCCCAGAATTCCGCCCAGCAGTGGTAGCCGGAAATTGCCTGGTCTCCGGGTTGAGCAGGGAGGGGAAATCCAATAATAAACCGTGCCGGTATGCCCAGCGCCCGTGCCATCCCTACAAATAGGGAATGGTAATCGGTACAATTCCCGCGCCCTACATCACAGGCGAACAATGCATCGCCGCGCCCCCAACCGGTTCCGGATTTGTCGTATTTCATGGATTGCAGCACATCCCTAAACAGGGCATGGGCTAATTGGTACACACTGCTTTTCCCAACCTGATGCTCTACCTCCCGGGCACGCCTGGCAATTTCCCCATCGATGGGAACCAGACTATCCGGTTCCAGATAGCGCCGAAGTGTCGCGCGCCCTCCGAAACTCATGCTACGGTCGTATGATCCACCGTACCGAACTTCTTTGCGGCGAAAAGCAAATTGAATCCGAATTTTCTCCCCTGCAAATTCCCTGGCAAGCCCGCGTACAAACAGCATCCGGTTACCATATTCCGGTTCGGTGGTTTGCCGAGCTATCCCCGGTGAATGCACTTTCAGGTTAGTTATGGTTTGATAAAGATTCGATTGAGGCAGAGGAATCCACACAAAAAGCGAATCCTCCAACCGGGGAATGTCCCCAAACGCCACCTCATAGCGAAATTCAGGCCAGTGCCTGAAAAGCTCAGCTTCTTTATCTGCGTTATGAATAAATTGAATTCCCAGCAACAGGAGAAAAGCTCCCATTATTCCCGTAGCAAGCGCCAATACCAGTCGCTTCTGCACCTTTGCTCACCTCATCAGAGTAATTCACCAATTTTAGCATCTTTAATTTTGTTTGGTAAAAAATCCGGCAGGAATCTCCCGATTCCCACCGGTACGTATTATGGCCTATTTTACCGGGACACGTTTCCAGAAATTCCCCACCTTCTTCCAGGTGTAGCGGGCTTTTCCGTCTTTTTTATGAAGGGTTATCTGGGTCACCATGAGGTGCTCCGCATCGGGGCCTTTCATGAAGATGTCCAGATCATAAGTGTGCCCATCCGCCGAGGCAAAATCCGCACAGGCGAAATACACACCATCGGAAATCTGCGCCAGGCGTTCCTTGTGCACCCTGTCCAGCGTGAGCAGAAGCGGTTTTTTCTCCTGAGCATCGTAGAAAAGGAAATAACCACCCTTCAATTTTGCTTCTTCCTGCACATACTGCTCGATGGCCTGAGCCAGACGATCTTTGGTGATTTTTTGAGATGAACCGGGATGTTCTGCTCCACGGTGCGCAGGGTGTTCCGGGTGCTCCGGATGCTCCTGGGTAAATCCATTCCCCATTCCCAGAAAAAACGCCACCAATATTGCCAGGCTTACTATGTGAAACCGTTGCATATCTTCCTCCAGAATTTAGTACATCGATATATTAATTAGGACTCCTAACATTTGCACTACAAAGTAATACCTTCCCGGCACTAATTCAAGTAATTTATCTTACAGTTTTAAAATTTTCCGGAATCGCAGGATTTGCTTTCCTGCTTTCTTT
>JALWDQ010000112.1:0-1968 GCA_027039625.1 Calditrichia bacterium
TCACAAATCACAAATCACAAATCACAAAAACAAATTCTAAATTCCAAATCACCAATAATTTGGCAGGTTCTTTCCAGACCTAATTTTATTTTTCATTCGTGTCAATTTGTGTGATTCGTGGGCGAATAATTTTTGGGTACACCCCATTCGCATTATTCGTGGTTTAATCTTCATCCCCCCTGACAAATATTTTGGAATCGAAGAAAATCCGTGGTAATTTTGTGCTTCAAAAATGGTTGAATGGTATTGAAATGTGCAGAAACGAAATGATTGGCAATTCATGAAAAAATCCATGATCTGGTTGGGATTTTTTGTTCTCCTTCTTTTGTGGGCCTGTGCGCATCGAGTTGCACCTTCCGGGGGACCGGAAGATAAAACGCCACCGGAAGTTGTACGCACGGTTCCGGAAGCCGGTGCTTTGCAGGTAAAGGATTTGCAGGAAATCGAACTGGAATTTAGCGAAAATATCCAGCGCAATTCCTTCCCGGACAACTGGTGGCTGGTGCCGGACCTGGGAATTACTCCTCAAATTAAATGGAAAGGGGGTCGCAAAGTTTACCTGCGCTTCCCCCAATCTTTACCGGATAGCCTGACCTTTGTCCTTACCCTGGGGAAGGGGATCAAAGATTTGCATGGTAACTCCCTGGCACGTCCCTTCCAGCTGGCGTTTTCCACGGGAAACCGCATCAACCGTAATGCTATTACGGGACAGGTGTACGGTTTTCGAAAAACCTCGGAGCTGTTCCTGTACGCTTACCGAATCTCCCGGCGTGTCTCCATTGATTCCCTCCTGGGGAAAAAAGCGCTCTATTACACCCAGACGGACGACAGCGGAAATTTCCGGTTTAATTATCTACCCGATGGAACCTTTCGGGTGTTTGCTATCGAAGACCTGGATTTGAACCGATTGTACACTCTGGAAAGCGATCTTATCGGTATTCCCTTTACCGATGTGCATCTGGATTCCGTGGATTCCGTATTCCTCCATCTGAATTTCTGGATGATTCAGGAAGACACCACCGCACCTGCGGTGAAATCTCCGGACACGCTTTCTACCCGCCAGATTCAAATTGAATTTGACGAACCGGTGTTTCCTACCACGCAATTTAGGGTTACCGTACAGGATACCGAACAGTCGCAGGAATATCCCGTGTTGGGTTACTCATTCTTACGGAAGGATAGCACCCGTTTAGCACTTTATTTTCGGAACTTACCTCCCGGGCGCCCCTGCCGCATTACCCTGCAAGGGATTCGCGATCGGGCGGGGAATGTACCTGAAGATGAACTAACCACCATTTGCCTGACTCCCCACAAACAGGATACTCTACCACCGGCTTTTGTGAAGATGAATCCTTCCCACGGTGCCGAGGGGATTCCCTACACTTCCTCCATTTTGCTGGAGTTTAACACTCCCCTGGATACCAGCACTTTTTTACCGGCGGTGGTCATCACGGATGAGGAAGGTGATACGCTCTCCGGCAAATTTGACTTTCGGGATTTGACCGCGCCGTTATTTCAACCGGATACTTTGCTCAAAAAGGATACCCGATACACCGTTACCTTGCAATTAAGCCAAATGCGGGATTTGTTTGGACGGGCATTCCCCGATACCGTGAGGCAACTTTCTTTTTCCACCATAAGCTGGACGGAACTGGGGGAAATTTCCGGGCGGGTGCTGGCGCAAGATACCAGTTATCGTCGAGCAATGGTGCAGGCAATTGCCACGGAGAAGAAAACGGTGTACACCACCTTTGTCCGGGTAGGGGAAGAATTTGAAATACCCTTCCTGCCTGCCGGGAAATATCTGTTGAGGGCTATCATTGATCGCAACGGGAATGGCCGATGGGACAAAGGGAGCACCCATCCCTTTCAGTTTGCCGAGCCGTTTGTCGTCTCTGCCGATACAGTAAAGGTTCGCAAGCGCTGGACCACCCAGGGAAAGGTAATTCGATTTTTTCATAAATGAAA
>JALWDQ010000112.1:1978-5250 GCA_027039625.1 Calditrichia bacterium
TCCGGGAAGGACGGTGAAAATAGCGTTTCAGAAAATCCATGGTACCGGGAACGATTTTATTTTAATTGACAATCGGCGCCATTATTTTAAAGGAACGGAGCAGGAACTGTTTGCCCGCCTGTGCCATCGGCATTTTGGGATTGGCGCAGATGGGTTGATGCTGGTGGAAGTGGGTGAACCCGGTCGTTTCTCCCTGCAGTTTTTTAATCCCGATGGCAAACCGGCGCCCATGTGCGGCAATGGCGCCCGCACCGCAGTCTATTTTGTCAGTCAATTACAACCCGGTGTCTCCCGTTTTCGGTTTCGGGTATGGGAAGAAAGCTATCTGGCAGAGCTGGTGGAAGAGCGCCTGATACGTATCCACTGGCCGCGAACTCCCCGCCGACTGGCATTTAGCGGATTCCAGCATCCACCTTCATTGCGGGTGCGGCGTTTCATGTGGGTGCACAGCGGTGTACCTCATCTGGTGCTGGAAATGGAGGGCTCCCTGGAGAATCTGGAAGTGCAGAAGTGGGGCAGTTTCTTTCGCTATCATCCGGCATTTTCTCCGGAAGGAACGAATGTAAATTTCATTCACGTCATCGGCGCGAAAGTCTGGATTCGTACTTACGAGCGCGGTGTGGAAGGGGAAACCCTCTCCTGCGGTACCGGCTCCCTGGCGGTCGCCTTTGCTCTGGAGCAGTGGATGAATCCCGAATATCCTCTGAATATCATCGCCCGGGGTGGGGTTTTGAAAATTGGTAAAAACACGCACCAGCAATTTTATCTGGAAGGGGCGGTGCAGCCGGTGTTTCGCGGTGAGTTCGAGCTGGGGGATTTTCTTGGAAAGATTTAACCACGAATAACTTGCCCAATTGCCCACGAATCACACAAATAGACATTTAACTACGAATTATTTGCCCACGAATCACACGAATGGGCACGAATAAAAAAATTAAGTCAGGTAAGAATTTATCTATTCATTTAAAATTTGGCTTAAATACTTGTTATTTTGGGATTTGGTATTTGAAATTTATTTGCGTACTTTGCGCTTTCTTCGCGTCCGTTGCGGTTTTTTAATTATATGACATTTGGGATTTGTCATTTGTGATTTGGTATTTTTTGCTTGAAATTTTTACATTTGGAATGAATATGAGTAAGTTAACCAATAAACATCGCTTCCCCTGGAACACCTCTCGGCGCTACAACGCCTATGTGGATTATATTCGGCAGCGTTTTGGAGAGCGCGTTCAGAAGGTGATTGTGGATGCCGGTTTTACCTGTCCCAATCGAGATGGCAGCAAGGGATACGGGGGGTGCATTTATTGTAATAACGAGAGCTTCAAACCACCCTACTGCCAGCCTCAATTTAGTGTAAAAGAACAGGTGACCAGGGGAATTGAATTTCTGGAGCGGCGTTACGGTGCCCGGAAGTTTATTGCTTATTTTCAGCCCTATTCCAACACCTACGCCCCACTTGCGCGACTCCGGGAGCTTTACCAGCAGGCCCTGGAGCATCCTCGGGTCATAGGCCTGGCCATTGGTACGCGTTCGGATTGTGTGGATGAGGATATTTTGAACTATCTGGAAGAATTAGCACAGGAATATTACATCACCATCGAATACGGACTGGAATCCCCTTACGACCCGACGCTGGAATGGATTCATCGGGGGCATGATTTTCGTAACTGGGAACAGGCTGTGGAGCAAACCGCGGGACGCGGGATTCACATCTGTGCCCATGTTATCCTGGGATTCCCCATCGAAACCCGGGAGCAGATGCTGGAAACAGCTCGCATTGTTTCCCGCTATCCCATCGATTATTTAAAAATCCATCATTTGCACATTGTTAAGAATACCATTCTGGAAGCCATGTTTCGCAAAAAGCCTTTCCGCCTGCTGGAATATCGGGAGTACATCCAGTTAGTGGTCGATTTTCTGGAACGGTTGCGACCGGATATTAAAATTCAGCGGCTGGTGGGGGAGACCCATCCCCGCAATCTGGTCGCCCCTAATTGGGGATTGCGGGCGGATGTGATTCAGCGCCACATTGAGCAGGAACTGGAAAAACGGGATAGCTGGCAGGGGAAACTATTTCAGAGAGAAAAATAGGAAAGAAACAAAAGACAAAAGAAAAAAGACAGAAGAAAGAAGAGGGAAAGGGCAAGAGGTAAGAAGGGGATTGTGGGAATCACTCATGAAGTGTTAGCAAACTCTAACTGAAATTCCTGAAGATTTCCTGTACGATTTTTTTAATCTCAACTTTTCCACAATAATTGAAAGAATAAATTCCGGCATACGGAACTTATTTTTTGAAGTTTCTTAAATGTAATTTGAAAACTTCGCTGCAACGTTTTATATTGTTTTTAGATAATAATTAAATTTTACGGAGGTTAAAATGAAACGATTTGCTACGATTTTAGTCTTTTCCCTTCTGCTCCTGAACCTGGCGCTGGCTCAGGTAAATGTGGTGCAGAACGGGGGATTTGAGAGCTGGACGAATGGTTTACCGGATTATTGGACGCTAAAAACCTCGGCAATTACGGCAGAACCCGAATCGCTGCTGGTACACGGGGGAAATTATTCCATGAAGGTGACTTTTACCTCCCAATCCACCCAGAAAATTAAACAGACCATTAACAACATCATGGGGAACACCCTGTACACTTTCAACATCTGGGTGCTGGATAACGATCCGGGAGCGAAATTCCGCATCTGGGGATACTGGAATCTTTCGGATGGGAGCTATGTGACTCTCAATCCCGGAAATCTCTACTCCTCTGATAATCCCGATTGGCAGTTGTACACCTATCAGGAATCGTCCCCGGCGAATGCAGTGAGTCTGGATTTCGAACTGCGTTTTTACGATGAGAGCAGTAACTGGACGGGGCAGGGCATTATTTATATTGATGATGTGGAAATTCTGGGTCCTGCAGTCAATGCGCCTACCATCGAAAATATTACTTATGAACCGTTTGCTGCCAACCAGCCCATCGATATCAGTTGCGATGTGTCGGTGACCAGCGGAAGTGTGGATTCGGTGAAATTGTATTATTTCACCAATCTGGATTCCACTACTCTGGATTCCGTGCTTATGACCGATACCGGAGGCGGACATTATTCGGCGACACTAAGCGGATATGATAATGCCACCAGCTTAACTTACTGGATTTATGCCTGGGGGAATGGTCAGGTCACTTATTCTGCCATTAAAAAGGTGCTTGTGGGTATTCCGGATATTGGGATGTTCCACACCCAGCTGGATACCAATGGGTTGCCGCTGCACATGGACC
>JALWDQ010000113.1:0-1705 GCA_027039625.1 Calditrichia bacterium
ACCATTCCGTGGGATTGTAATTTTTATCGTGGATAGCGGGGTAGAAACCCTGGTACAATAATTCCCATAAATCGGGCATCTGAGATAATGAGCCCGGGTATTCGGGAAATTGTTCGGGAAGAAGAAATGGCTGGTTTAGAATCTCTCGTTTGGAAAATGGCAAAAGGTGGAGAATGGCAGTGCGTCCCGCCAGCGATTGAGAAATTTTTTCCGAAAGTAAAAAATGCTGAGAGCCTGTTAGAATAAACCGTCCAGGTTGGGGATTTTCATCAACAATTGTCTGGATATAGGAAAACAAATCCGGTGCACGTTGCACTTCATCCAGAATCACTTTTCTTTTAATACTCCGGAGGAATCCTCGCGGATCTTCAAGTGCCATCTGGCGAATATCCGGATTTTCCAGTGAGAAATACTGATAATCCGTAAACTGCGAGCGCACCATCGTTGTTTTACCGGATTGCCGTGGACCGGTCAAAGTAATCACAGGATATTGCTGAACGATTTCCTGTAACTTCCTGGAAAGGAAACGAGGGATCATTTTATTTTCCTTGCAAATTGAACATTCAATGTTCAAAATACATTAAATAAATTGATTTGTCAAGGAGATTGTTGTGTTCAGGGAATGTGTTTTTAATAACGTTATTTTACATCCCCATTGAAACACAAAAACCCCGAACGAGTGTCGTCCGGGGTTTGAATTTTTGCTTTCAAATTAAGGTTGAACATCATTGCTTCACCATATTTCGCAGCACGGTCTGCAGAATACCGCCGTTTTCGTAATATTCCACTTCCACGGGAGTATCCAGCCGCACCGTGACGTTAAAGATTTTTTCGATGCCTTCTTCATCCGTTGCCTTCACCACCAGCTCTTTACCGGGAGTTAAACCTTCTTCAATTCCCAGAATCTGGAACACTTCGCGTCCGGTGAGTCCCAGTTGCCGCCAGCCGTCGTTTTCGGCAAATTGCAGCGGCAGCACCCCCATACCAATCAGGTTGCTGCGATGGATGCGTTCGAAGCTTTCGGCAATAACGGCTTTTACTCCCAGCAGGGCCGTGCCTTTGGCAGCCCAATCCCGGGAACTCCCCGTACCGTATTCCTTCCCGGCAAGCACAATTAACGGGGTGCCATCTTGAATGTACTTCATGGCTGCATCGTAGATGAACATCTTCTCACCGGTGGGGAAGTAAATGGTGTATCCACCTTCTACACCCTCCAGCAACAGATTCTTGATGCGGATGTTTCCAAAGGTTCCGCGCATCATAACTTCATGATTTCCACGCCGGGAACCAAAGGAGTTGAAATCTTTGGGTTGAATTCCGTGGGCAATGAGGTACTGCCCCGCGGGACTGTCCACAGGAATGGCACCTGCCGGGGAAATATGGTCGGTGGTCACCGAATCCCCCAACAATGCCAGTACCCGCGCGTTGTGAATATCGCCGGGAGTGGGTTTTTCCAGGGACATATCCTTGAAGAAAGGCGGTTGTTTGATGTAGGTGGATTTTTCGTCCCACTGGTACAGTTCTGCTTCTTTAACCTGCAGTGCCTGCCAGTGTTTATCTCCCTGATACACCTCTCCATATTTAGCAGCAAACATTTCCGGTTTCAGGGCAGATTCGATGGCGGCAGCAATTTCTGCCTGGCTGGGCCAGATGTCCCGGAAGTACACCGGATTGCCCTCGGAGTCTGTTCCCAGGGGTTCCTTTT
>JALWDQ010000114.1:0-1703 GCA_027039625.1 Calditrichia bacterium
ATTATTCACTATTCACTATTCACTATTCACTCACAGATGTTCAAGACAAGGTGCGTGCCGTATGAACGAAATCCTCCTGGACAATCAGGTGCTCATCTTCCTCCTGAGTGAATCGATTCTGTTTGTCCTCGCTTTTGTCGCCTTTGTCGTTGCGATTCACATCGTATTGCGGTGGGATTTCGGGGCGTTTACGCAGCGGCAGTTTGCGCTGGAGCGCCGGGCGTATCTGGTGATGACGATCATTGGGTTTGTGGCGGTGATGAAGATCGTGCTGCTGCCCTATTTTGTCTTTACGATCGACAACCTCGCGGTGCTGGTGCCGGGAGCCATGTGCGCAGCTGGGGTGATCTCCGCCAACGGATACGGACTGGAGCTGCTCTTTCTCAAGCTGGTGCTGTTGTTTCTCCTGATCCTCTGGCTGGCACTCAATCGCTACGACCTCTCGGCCAAAAATTATCCGATCTTTCGTCCCAAAACGTGGCTCTATCTCGGGATATTTCTCCTGCTTGGGCTGGAGCTGTGGTGGGACGGGATGTACTTTACCCACATCGACATTACGCTGCCTGTCAGCTGCTGTTCGGCGCTCTTCGGGCAGCTCGAGGGCGCCAATCCCCTCCCGTTTGGCCTCAGCCGTCCGATGCTGCTGGTGCTCTTCTACCTTCTGTACCTCCTCGTCCTCGTGGCGACATGGGCGCGCCAGCCGTGGATCGTGCTGCCGGTGTTGGGGCTGTTTGTGGCGGTGGCATACTATGCGGTAGTCTATTTTTTCGGGACGTATGTGTATGCCCTGCCGACCCATAAATGCCCCTTTTGCATGTTTCAGCCCGAATATTACTATGTCGGCTACGCCGTCTGGGGATCCCTTTTTGGAGGTGCCTACCTCGGTGCGGTGACGGTGATCGAGCGGATTTGGCTGAAAACCCCGGATTATTCCTGGGAGCGATGGTCGATCGGATTGCTTAGCTTTTTTGTGTTATTATGCACGGCATATGTGGCGGTGTACTGGGGGCAGCATGGGGTGTTGCTGGAGGCGGTTTAGAAATTGGAGTGGGGAATCAGGAATTCTAGTATACGCTGCCGGGCAACGCTTTTGATCGGAGCCGGAGAGCTCTGCCCCCGTCCAAATTGGGATGGTTTGATCTGCGTTCCCACGCTGGATCGTGGGAACGAGAAAAACCGATAGTTTAATTAGTTCTTGAATCGCTGCTTGAATTGCGTTTGGATTATTATTGTACGCTGGCAGCGATGCTCATCAGTGTTCCAAATTCCATTTGGCAGCAATTTCTTCAATTATGAAGGGTAAATTAGGTGCTGTAAATGTTAAGTCTGGTGCTATAATACGATGATGCTTAATATCTGGTGGAATATGTTTGTGATGAGGATGAGTTGCAGCCAGCGTCGGATCATTGGGATGCGGAAAAGAATCATACCAATATTCTTTGTTTTTGTCAGGATATGCTGTACGACAGTAGTCTTTTGCTGACAGTAAGGATTTCTCAGAATCTGGGAAAAGTGTTACTTCATAACTATAACCTTCAATCAAACCTAGTTCAAAATTTAGAAATTCTTGTACACAAAGAACAATATCTTTGGCAAAAACAACTAATCCTGTACATTTGCCAAAGGAATTACCCAATGGAATGTAAATTAAAGATGAATACTTGATAAAAGGATAGTAATTGGGCAGATGATAGATAAAAGTC
>JALWDQ010000115.1:0-1700 GCA_027039625.1 Calditrichia bacterium
CCCCGACAGAAATCGGTTTTTACAATACAGATGGTATTGCTTATAACGTATATGTCAGTAGCAACTATGCTTATGTGGCTGATGGTGATGATGGTCTTCGCATCATCGATGTAAGCGATCCTACAGCACCAACAGAAATAGGATTTTACAATTCAGGTTATTGGGTCAGAGGAGTATATGTTTCCGGTAGCTATGCTTATGTGGCAAATAGCGGTAATGGCCTTCTAATTATAGATGTAAGTGACCCAAGTACACCCCAGGAAGTGGGTTTTTACGATACAGATGGTACAGCTTATGATGTCTTCGTTAATGGCAACTATGCATATATAGCCGACGGTGGCTATGGGCTCTGTATCATCGATGTGACCAATCCTTACAATCCTATTGAAGTGGGTTTTTACGATACAAATGATGCAGCATTGGATGTTTTTGTTTCTGGTAACTATGCTTATATAGCCGATTATAGCGATGGTTTCATGATAATCGATGTAAGTATCCCCAATACTCCATTAGAAACGAGTTTTTATCACACGAATGGCATAGTGTTCAGTGTGTACATAAATAGTCACTACGCATATTTGACTGATTTTGACAATGGTCTTCTTCGTATAATTGATATTAGCAATCCTACAACTCCGCTTGAAGTAAGTTATTATAATACCGGTAGTAAAGCTGTGGATGTTTATGTCAACGGAAACTACGCCTATGTAACCGATTTGGAAAATGGCCTTCGCATCATTGATATTAACAATCCAACAAATCCAGTAGAAGTGGGATTCTATGATACGGACAGTGCCTTTTTTGCCGTGTGTGTTAGAGATAATTATGCTTATGTAACAGATTGGGAATATGGTTTAAGTATTATTGATATTAGTGATCCAACTGCTCCAGTAAAAGTGGGTTCTTATACTACAAATGAGAATGCTTTGGGTCTTTATGTTAAAGGTATTTATGCATACGTTGCTGATGGAATCGATGGGTTTCACATTATTGATGTAAGTGATCCAACTGCTCCGATCGAAATTGGTTCTTATAATACAGATGACATTACTTTTGACATATATGTTAATGGCCATTACGCATACGTTGCAGATTGTAGTAATGGGCTTCGCATTTTTGATGTTAGTGATCCGAGTAATCCCATAGAAGTAGGTGTCTTCAATACATATGGCTGTGCTCATAGTATTTACGTTAGTGCCGGCTATGCTTATGTGGCTGATGTTTGGGAAGGTCTGCGCATCATTGATGTAAGTGATCCCACTGCACCTATAGAAGTGGGTTTTTATGATACAGGTGATTTGGTTAACGATGTACATGTTAATGAAAATTATGCCTATGTAGCCGATTATGGTGACGGCCTTTACATCATTCGCAACGACCTGATCACCGGCATTTCCCATGATAAACCCGAAACAGTACCGGATAAATTTCACCTTGCTCAAAACTATCCCAACCCCTTTAATCCCACTACAACAATTAAATATTCCCTGCCCCAAAAGGCGCAGGTGGAGTTGACTATTTACAATTCCCTGGGGCAAACAGTACGGACACTGGTTCGCAAACAACAACCCGCCGGGCATTATCAGGTAAACTGGGACGCCAGAGATGATAGGGGAAGAACTGTAAGCAGTGGCGTTTACTACTACAAAATTACTGCCGGTGATTTTGTGCAGGTGAAAAAGATGGTGTTGGTAAAATAG
>JALWDQ010000116.1:0-5224 GCA_027039625.1 Calditrichia bacterium
GTACATGGGAAAACGTACGAAGAAGCGATTAAAAATGTTCAGGAGGCAATTCATCTCTGGATTGAAACCGCAAAAGAGTTTGGAGATCCCATCCCCGAGCCAAAGGGAGAAAGATTAACATTTGCTTAATTATCTAACAAACCCCGTTGTGCAAATAACTCTTGTGCTGCATTGAAATTGGCTCAAAAAATACTTAATTTTGTAGAGAAGCTTAAATTATAAAAGAACTCTCTCCGGAGCAGCTTCGTAAGTTTGGTCATCAAAGATGGTACATTGAGAATGATGGGTTTAAGTTGTTGAATTCTCAGGTGAATACTAAAAAATATCATTTAGACAATGAAGTAGTGCATCGGAACAAGTTATTAATTCAGATTTTAGCTGTGGGTTTGTTAATGCTGTTTCGTCGAGAGAATGGTTATCGGCTCTCTCGGTTATACGGTTCTGTAAAGTTGACTCTCCAGTTTGTGGGGGAGGTTTTGTTTGAGGGCAAATTCTATATGGGAGCCCATTAGTCTGATACAGATCCGTATTGGATTAGAAAGCTAATAAACCCGAATCCGGATATCAAATGACCCCCTAACCAAAGAGTATCACTCTTCGGATGGGGGATTTTTCCCCCTTTTGGCTTTGAAGTAAATAAGTTGTCTGAAACATAGAAATTCTCTTATTATGATAGAGAATTAAGCATAGCATCGGGAATTTCTGTTTTCAGCAAACCTCGAGTGTTAGTTCTAAACAATGTTACCAAAATGCCCATTTTTTAAGATGTTCTTACCCCGGCCAAAAAACTGCACAGGCGCATTATTGCAAATGATTCAGAAATTAGTAACTCCATAGAAATTGCCAGAATGAAGGAAAAAGGATTTTAACCAGTATTGTAAAAACCCCGGGGATTAACACCCATTCTTATCTTCCATGTGAGATTACTTTGTTTCATTCTGTTCAATGCGCAAAGTTAGATGCACCGTATTCCTGACGGTACGCCAAGGAGAATAAAACTTGTTAAAAGTGCATACATAAATTAATTTATGTATGCACTTTTAACGTGAGTAAAAATATGACTATCGAGGATGTTACAAATCTTTTTAAACAACATAATTATTATTTGACATCAAGCCAACTTACAAAGCTCAAGATTCACACCTCCCTTATTCGCAGGATGTTAAATCAAGGTTTGCTGAAACGGGTAAAACGCGGCTTGTATCGGCTACCGGTAGAAATGCTTCCAGAACACGAAATTTTCACTTTTGATTATTTTGATGCCGCCGTTGCGGTTCCGGAAGGAATTTTTTGCCTGACGACGGCTTTGTACTATCATAGCTTAACCACTCAGAGACCAAGCATATTTGATATGGCCATTCCACGCACGCATCGGACACCCAAATTGTTTACTGTTTCCATCCGGTTTTACCGTTTTCAGGAGCCTTATTTTTCATATGGGGTAGAAGAAATACAAACCCCAATCTCTACTATAAAAATCTATAATAAAGAGAAGACCATTTGTGATGCTTTTCGCCAGAGGCGTATCATTGGCGAAGACATCGCTTTGGAAAGTATTAATACTTATTTAAAACAACGCAAAAAGGACATTCAAAAGCTGTTAAAAACAGCCCGTTTCTGTAAGGTTAATCACATCATTGAGCCAATCGTAAAAGCGATGGTAGGATTTTAGAAAGGTAACAAGAAAGGTAAAAAATATTGATGCATCGATTCGAGCCAGACTGCTGAATCTCTCAAAAAAGACCGGAGAAAACTATAATGCTGTTTTGCTACGGTTTTTTCAGGAACGCTTTTTAGCGCGTCTGGGGATCTCGCCTTATTGCGAGCACTTCGTATTAAAAGGCGGTTTACTACTTTTAACCCGACATATTGCCACATTCCGCCCAACGGTAGATATTGACATGCTCGGTTTAGAGATTTCTAATGATCCACAACACCTGATAAGAGTCATTAAAGAAATTGCCAGCATCGAATTGGATGACGGTGTTCTCTTTGATACAGATACAATTAAATGGAATGTAATTAAAGAAAATGTGGAATATGAAGGAGTTCGTTTTACCTTTGGCGTCCGCCTGGAGAAGATAAAATCAAGGATACAGCTTGATATTGGTTTTGGCGATGCGGTTCCACTGGGATATTCGAAGAATGTATTGCCCCCCATGCTTCCCGATCTTTTTGTACCTGAAATATTAATTTATCCACTAGAATCAGTGATTGCCGAAAAGTATCAGACGATTGTTTATCTCGGTTTTGCCACCAGCCGCTTAAAAGATTTTTACGACATTCTATTTTTAGCACAACACAACATATTCACATTAAAGAGACTTAAAATAGCCATTGAGGCTACGTTTTCCCGAAGAGAAACGGATATAGAGAACCGCTTTTTTATTTATGAGCCGGACTATATTTCGGAAAAAGAAAAACAGTGGAAACTATTCTTGAGAAAAATTGGGAGCAATGAAGACATTGATTTTTCAAGGGTTGTCACACTAATTAAAAAATTTTTAGAACCGGTAATAATTTCCAGAAATATTGATGAGGATTTAATCTGGGATTCAACGAACTGGGTCTGGAGAAATGTTTCTGCTTTGGAATGAGATGGGATTATGGAAATAGAAGTGTATCAAATTTTATTTGAATAGCAGGAAATATACCGTAAACACAATTTTATGGGAGGTTCCTTATCTTTCACATTATTAATCCCAAATATTTTACAGAACTTTCATTTTGCCTCCTTCATTAATAATTAGGTGGGAAATTTTTAAATGAAAACCACCTCTTTCTAAATTCTTTTTCAAAACATCCTGCAGAATTTTCTACAGATATTGCAAAATCTGCACCTCCGGGTACTCGCCGGGAATTTTGCGCAGAAGATATTTTCTCTACCCGGAAATAATCCAGACGAATCAAAAAAGGACACCTTTCGACTTCCAAATAGCCTAACCAAAGTAACAACAAAGAATTATCCATTCCGGGAGGTTAAAGTACTTTCGCTGTTTCGGCGCAGCATCAAGAACAGGCGTTTCATTTTTTTCTTATGTAGCTGAAATGTTGCCGGGACTCACAACGTGGCATTAAATTTGTCTTAAAATAATCGACAAAAAAATGGAGGAAATTCTTATGTTTCAATTTTCACGATATGCACGCTACACTTTAATAACCCTAGTAGCCTTAACTTTTCTGGTATATGCCCAGGGTGGATGGGGCCATGGCGGCCACCATGGGTTTGGACATTTTAACCCCGATTCGCTCACCATAGTGACGGTATCCGGAACCGCCCTGGTGGATACCACCTTCATGCATGCGATTTATTTCCTGGATGAAGATGGAGATGGGCAGGCGGATTACCACCTGAATTTTGGTCCGCCCTGGTACCAGCCGGACAGTGGAAACGCTTCGCGTCCCAACAACGGTGATGCCATCACCATCACCGGCGGGCTGCGGGATTCCACCGCGATGGGCATACCCAGCATCATTGTCACCGAGATTAACGGGGAATACTGGCGCGATTTGAATCAACCGTTCTGGCACCATCCCTGGGGAGGCGGTGGCCATCACGGCTGGGGACACATGCACCATGCGTTTGGCTGGCTGTTCGATTCCCTGCAAACGGTAAATCTGAACGGTGTAGCGCTCGTCGATAGTACCCTGGCTTTCGATATGTACTTCCTGGATACCGATTACGATTCCCTTCCGGATTATTTCCTGAATTTCGGACCGCCCTGGTACGAACCCCCTTCAGGGGCCACCCGTCCATCCGATGGCGACACCATTTCCATTGTAGGCGGTTTGCTGGAAAATCCGCTGATGGACATGGTGATTGTGTACGAAATCAACGGGCAGGTGTGGCGGGACACCACCCAGTTCGGCCATCACTTTGGCGGGCAATGGATTCATCACTTCATGAATCAGGCTCAGCGCATTCAGGCGCCGTTCGACCCGGAAGACTGGATGGAAATCCATCCCGGATGGTACAGTCCTCACCACGGCGGCATGATGCAGTTTACCATGTATATGCAGATGCTGCAAATCTTCCCTCAGAATGCACCCAATACCGATAATACCCATGCCTTTGCAGCCTACGAAATTGGCGCAATTACGCCTCTGGGAACCAATCTTTTCAACATACAGGGACACCTGACATTCAACAACAACGTAAACTTCCAGCTCCATTACAACGACATTCAATTGCTGGGCTACAATATTGATGAAAGCACCATTCAGGTGAAATACTGGGACGAACAGTCCAATAGCTGGGTAGAAGTTCCCAATGCGCAGGTGAATACGGAAACCAACACGGTTACTTTCGCTACCAACGAAGTGAGCAACTACCTGATTTTGACAGGTGATCAGGCTACCGGAATTCATCCTCCTGAAGCAGAGCTGAAAGCCAATGGTTTTTACCTGGAACAAAACTATCCGAATCCGTTTAACCCCACAACTACCATTCGTTTCACGTTAAGCCATAATGCTCCTGTGGTCCTGACCGTTTACAATGTACTGGGGCAGAAAGTGGTTACTCTGTTGCACCAGACCATGAACGCCGGTACGCATCAGATCCAGTTCGATGGTCGGGATTTGCCTTCGGGAACTTACTTCTATGAACTGAACGTAGATGGCAAGTCCCGGGTACGCATGATGAATTTGATGAAATAGGGCAGGATCGCATCAATCCTTCTCCCCGTCCCCGGGTTTTGATTCCGGAAAAACCCGGGGACATTTTTTAAATCACAAAATGTAAATTACCCGAATGGAGCGATCCTCTTCCTGGTTTTCCCCAAAAAATCGTGGTCACGTGCGAATGTAGAGCCATTTTTTTTGAAAATATTCCTAAAAAATATCATAACAGGATCCTGAATAAAGAAATCGAACTCGTATCTCTTTTACCCTGAAATTACTTGCTACAGGGTTTTCCCCGGAGGGGATTTCGAATAAAACTATTTTGTGCATCAGGACGGTAAAACCTTTCTTAATGTTCTATCACATCAGCGATTATTATTTTACTTACCGGAAGTGCTAAAAACTGGTGTGCAGCATGCCGGGAAAAATCGATTAAAAGACCAGGTAAGTCGATTTAAAGGATTTCCCGGGGGTGATTAAAGACTTCGCTAAATGAGATTCCTCGTGCCGGTTGCGGAGGACAGATTTCTGCTTGCCCGGGATAAGTTTTACGCCTTATTTGCACAGGGTGTTGAGATTCTTCGCTTCGCTGAGGTTGGAGATT